>VYDD01000247.1:0-5556 GCA_009843625.1 Gammaproteobacteria bacterium
CGCGCGGCTGGGGCGGGCATCCTCTGAGGCGGAAGTTCGCCCCGGACCTGATGGACCAGCCGCTCAAGGTGCTGTGTGAGCTCGGAGGCTGGAAGGAGGCCAGAACGGTTCTCCAGTGCTATCAGCAAGCAGACGAGGGACAGCTCAGGACGGCTCTGGAAAACCGCCGGAGGGCTCGCGCCTGAGAGTTCGCGATCAGCGGGAACGAAACGGCGGGAACCGGACCCTATGTTCCCGTAACGTCAATCACCCCAACGAGATGTGAATCCAATAGGCTCCGCCCGTCGGGCGCCGCCATGCTCTACCGGGCGTATTGGCTGGTCGTCATCGACATCCTTCTTCATCTGGGCATCAAACTCACCGCCTCGCTGCTGCGAAGCCGGCGCCTGGTGGACGTTCTGTATCGGCATCTTCTGCCCGCCTGCATCTTCCCGAAGTGGCAGGTCACCGACCGTAGCGACCGCCAGTTCCTCATGCGCCACGACCTCTTTCATCATCTGGAGATGGAAGTCTTCGTGCCGCGCGACAAGCTCAAGCCGGCGCTCGACTTTGTGTCGGAGGTGCTGCGGGTGGCCGACAACGCCGACTACGAGGCATCGGCCGGCGTGCACGACCGGATCCGGGCCCTGGACATGCGGGATTCCTTCGAGAGGATTCGGGGTTCGTACAGCCATCACTATCCAATCTGCGTCCGGCGCATCCGTCCCGACGATACGCTGATCTCGATGGCATCCTGCCACTGCAGGGAAGAGCAGGATTGGTACGCAATCAGCCTCATCACGTTCACGGAGCCCCGGCTGTCCTTCCGGAATGTCGCTCGCTTCCTGGCTACGACCATGGCCCGATCACTGGGCGCCCGGCTGCATTGGGGGAAATGGTATCCGCTTGAGGCGGGACAGATCGAGGACAGCTGTCCGGGCCTCGCCCCTTTCCGGGCGATCAGCGCGCAGTTCGACTCGCGGGGCGTGTTCCGCAACCGGTTTATCGAGAAAACCATGTTCCGCACGCCTGACTATCATAGTCCACAATATTGAGGAAGGACAATAACTATGACTATAGATTATACGTTGACAACAATAATATTCCTAACAAATATCATAGTCATATCTATTCTGCTGCCCACCGTCGTCTGGTCCGTGGTCCGGCCGGATCGCCGAATCTGGCCGCCGCCGGGACGCGGCTCCTGGCAATATGCCCTGACGTGGATCGGGTGGTCTGTGGCTTTGGCGCTCAACGCGTGCCTGCTTTTTCTGGACTGGAACTCCTGGATCTTCGCGGGCGATGTCCGGTTTCTTCTCGGCATCCCGCTGGCGCTCCTGGGCGGGGTGCTGGCGTTATGGGGAATCGCCACGATCGGCTGGACGAACAGCACGGGCGTGAAGGATGGCTTCTCTCCCTCCGGCCCCTATCGGTTCACGCGGAATCCCCAGTACGTCGGCGACACCGTCCTCTCCCTCGGCCTCAGCATCATCGCCAACTCGCAACTCCTCTGGATCACCCATGCGCTCCTGACCCTGTGGTTCATCATCGCGCCCCTCAGCGAGGAGGTGTGGCTGAAGGAGCAATACGGCGAGGAGTACGAGCGGTATCGACGTGAGGCGCCGCGATTCCTGTGAGTTCGGGCGAGGGTGTCGTCGAGCCGTCGCGTGATCGGCGATCACCGTGCACTTGGCAAGCGTGAGCCCTTCGGCGGATCCATCACGACGCCGCAGGCCCGCGCGCGGTTCAGCGAGGAGCTGATCGCTGCGGTTTCCGAACTGGTTCGGCGCCATCACGACGATTCCGCCCCCGGCGGACGGCTTCACCGCCTGGTGATCGTCGCCCATCCGGCGCCGGGGGATCCATCCGCCCAGGAGGCATCATGAGCATCAAGCACGATCCATCCGGCCACCGTTCGATCCAGGCCGAGGCCGAGGTTCCCGGTTCCCCGGAGGAAGTCTGGGAGGCCATCGCGACCGGCCCGGGCATCTCGTCGTGGTTCTATCCGACGGATGTCGAGGAGCGGATCGGCGGTACGCTCCGGTACCACACCGACTCGCAGATGGACCACGTCCCCGCGAAGGTGACCGGGTGGGACGCGCCGCACCGTTTCCGCCACGAGGGCAGGGACTGCGGCGCGGACGGGCCGCCGACGGCCACCGAGTGGACCATCGAGGCGCGCGCCGGCGGCCGGTGCCTCGTCCGCGTGGTGCACAGCCTCTTCGCCAGCACCGACGACTGGGACGACCAGCTCAGGAACTTCGAAGCCGGCTGGCCGCAGGCCCTCGCCATCCTGGGGCTGTACCTCACCCACTTCAGGGGCCGGCGTGCCACGATCGTCCGAGCGTACGGCGAAATGGACGGGTCCGTGGAGGAGACCTGGAACGCGCTTTCCGGCGCGCTCGCCTCCGGCGGGCTCACGCCCGGCGATTCATGGGCGCTCCCCGGATCGGGCAGCGGAGACCTCGCGGGCGTTCTCGCGGAGAATCGGCCCGGTGGGCGTCAGCCCTGCGTGCTGTTCCGGCTCGACCGGCCGGCTCCGGGGATCGCGGCGGCGTGCGCCTACAAGATCGCGGAGCGGGCGACCGTGGTGATCAGCATCTACCTTTACGGTGACGACGGGCCGGCGGCGGCCGCCCGTGGCGAGGCCGCCTGGAAGGAGTGGATGGGCGCGCGCTTCGCATAGCCGTGCCCCGCGAAGACGAACCCGCCGCACTGAAGGAGCGATCCACGCCGTGCCCGTAGCCGCGCTCGCCCTGGTCCTGGCCGCAGGACTCCTGCACGCCTCGTGGAATCTGATCCTCAAGCGCTCCACCGAGCGGGTTCTGGTCGCGGCGTGGGCGATGCTGCTCGGTGCCGTCATCTTCATCCCGACCCTGGTGCCGGCATGGCCGCCTCCTGCGGGGGTGTGGCCCTTCGTCTGTGCGAGCGCGGTCGTGTACGTGGCGTACTACGGGTGCCTGGCGCGGGCGTACGGAGACGGCGACTTCTCGCTGGTCTATCCGATCGCGCGCGGGACGGCCCCCGCGATGCTCGCCCTTTGGGCGGTTCTGTTTCTGGGCGAGCGACCCTCGCCGGGCGGAGTGTTCGGGATCGCAACGATCCTGTGCGGGCTGATCGTGCTCGGCGGGGCGCCGCTCTGGTCGCGCGTAGCCGGGGCGCCGGGGGGAGCGAGAGCGGAAGAAGACGTCCACTCCGGGACGGGGTCTTCCATCGCAACGCCCGGCGGACATCGCTGGCGCCAGTTGCGCGCCCACGCGCGGGGCTCGGGATCCGCCTTCCTGGTCGCGTTCTTCATCTCCGTATACTCGACACTGGATGGCGCAGCGGTCCGGCAATGGCTCCCGCTGCCGTACCTGGTGCTCGTGTTCGGGCTCTCCGGATTGGCGTTCGTGGGCATGCTGGCAACGCGTGACGGCAAGCGGACTTTTCGGGTCCTGCGCACCCACTTCCGTCCCATCGCGATGATCGCCGTCATGACCCTCGTGGCCTACGCGCTGGTTCTCCGGGCCTTCCAGATCGCCCCCATCAGCTACGCCGGAGCCGCCCGCGAGGTGGGCATCGTCTTCGGGGCCCTGGCGGGATGGCTCCTTCTGGGAGAACGGTTCGGGCGGATTCGCACCGTTGGAGCCCTGCTCGTTTTCGCCGGAATCGGGTTGCTGGCGCTGGCCGGGTGACGTGCCTATTGTGGACGGCCCAACGCCAACGCCGGTCGCCCGGCGGTCTTTCCATCCCGCTCACCGAGTACTCGCTCAACACGCCGGAGTCGTTCCATGCATCACGCCCTTTTCAGCGGTACCGGCATCATCCCCGGCCGGGCGGGAACATGAAGGAGGGGGACACCGCGGCACCCGGGCCTTCGGCCAACGGCAACGGCCTGACCCTCAACCGGGCCGACTTCGAAGCCGCGTACCGGAACGTGGCGCCCTACGCCTACCGCACGCCCATGCTGACCAGCCGATCGCTCAGCGAGGAGTGCGGGCTGGACGTGCGCCTTAAGGCCGAACTCTTCCAGCGCGGCGGCTCCTACAAGCTGCGCGGGCCGCTCAACAAGATCGCCAGGCTGAGCGAGGAGGAGTGTGCCCGCGGCGTCATCTGTTCCTCGGCGGGAAACCACTCCCAGGGCGTGGCCCTCGCGGCGCGCCAGTACGGCGTGCGCGCGGTGGTGGTCATGGCCAAAAACGCCACCCGCTCCAAGATCGCCGCCACCGAAGGCTACGGGGCCCGCGTCGTCCTCCACGGCAACATCTGGGACGAGGCCAACGAGAAGGCGCTGGAACTCGTGGAAGCCGAGGGTCTGACCTACATCCATCCGTTCGACGACCCGGAGCTGATCGCGGGACAGGGGACCCTCGGGCTCGAGATCATGGACCAGTTGCCGGAGACCGAACTGCTGATCGTGCCCATCGGAGGCGGCGGTCTCATCTCGGGCGTTTCGATGGCGGCAAAGTCTGTCAACCCGGAGGTCCGGATCATCGGCGTGGAGTCCTCCGGGGCCCCGGGGATGAAGCGAAGCGTTGAGGCGGGGGCGAGCATCGTCCTCGACGAGGTCGACTGCATCATCGACGGGCTCCGCGTCAAGAAGGTTGGCAACCACACCTGCTCGGTGGTCTCACGCTTCGTCGACGAGATCGTGACCCTGCCGGACGCGCAGATCTTCGACGCGATGCTGTGGCTGATGACGCGGGCCAAGGTCGTGGTCGAGGGCGCCGCCGCCGCTCCGGTCGGAGCCCTGCTTCAGGGGCTCGTCGATGCGCCGGCGGGAACCAGCACCGTCTGTGTGTTGAGCGGCGGAAACCTGGACGTGGAGGGGATGCGGGGAAGGTCCTGGAACTAGGGGCCCGTGGATGAATCCACGCGAGGGCGGAGGTAGCCCTCAGGTTGCAAGCGCAGGAAAGGGTCTAACGATCATGAGGCATGAGGTCGCGCCCATCGGGCGCCACGGTCATCGAGTCCTCCCCGCGCTGTTGCTGATCTTCGGCGCGGCATGCGGCGGAGACGGCCAGCAGCCCCAGGCCCGGTCCACGACCGTCCGAGACAGCGCGGGCATCGAGATCGTCGAATCCGCACGACCGCTCTGGTCGAACTCAGACGGGTGGCGAGTCGAGTCGGCGCCAGTCCTCGACCTGCCGGCGTCCGGTTCGGGGCCGAATCACGAGTTCTTCCAGGTTCGGGGCATGAGGCGGCTGAGCGACGGATCGCTGGCCGTGGCCAACGGGGGCTCGAACGAGGTCCGGATCTACTCGGCGGACGGCAACCACACTGCTTCGCTGGGCGGGGAGGGGGATGGTCCCGGCGAGTTCCGCGCGATCGTGGGATTCGACAACGCCGGCGATTCGCTGATCGTCCTGGATGCCAATGGACGCGTGACCTTCTTCGCGCCGGACCGGGCCTTGCTCGGAACCTATAGCGTGCCCCTGCCGTCCGGCGTGATCGCCGAATCAAACGCTGTGGTCCATCTCGCGAATGGCGAGATCGTCATCGAGACGCGTATCCGCTTCATGTTCGGGTATGAGGGCGAGAGCGCCATGCTCAGACAGCCGGGTGGACTGTTCCGCGTTGACGCGGCCGGAGGGA
>VYDD01000247.1:5566-12232 GCA_009843625.1 Gammaproteobacteria bacterium
TCTTCATGCACCGCAACAGCGGTGGCGGGGCCTTCGCAGGTATTCCTCTTTTCGGGCGCGACGCCTTCGTGGCCACGCACGCGGGGAGGATTTTCCTGGGAGACGCCGTCGACATGCAGGTCGAAGAGTTGACGGCTGATGGCGTGTCGGCTCGCATCTTTCGCATTCCGGGATATCCGCTGGAGCTGTCCGCGGCTGCGTTTGAGCGAGAACGAGAGGCGCGGCTGGCGGCTCCGGACGAGCTTCCGCCGATGATCCGGGAGTTCTATCAGGATCTGCCTGTCCCCGACCGCCGTCCGGCCTATGCGGACGTTAAGGTGGACCCGACGGGCGCGATCTGGCTTGGACCCTTCGTCGGGCCGAATGAAGGCGGCGGCCCGGAAACCTGGCAGGTGCTGGGTCCCGATGGCGCGTGGCTGGGCGGCGTCGAGATTCCCGCCGACTTCTCGGTCATGGAAATCGGGATGGACTTCGTGCTCGGCGTCTACGGGGACGAACTCGACGTCGAGTACCCGCGGATGCTGCGTCTGAGCCGGAACTGAGAAACCTGAGCCTGTCTCCGGCGCCCTACTCCCTCCAGGGATACTCCGGCCGCCGCCGGTGCCAATCCGTCTCGCGCTGATATCCCATTCCCAGATCCAGCACGGCCTGGTCGTCCATCGATGAGCCGCAGATCTGCAGCGAAAGCGGCAGCCCCTCCTCGTCGAATCCGCAGGGGATGGCGAGCCCCGGAAGCCCCACCAGGTTGGCGATGTAGTTGAGGCGCGGTGTGCGCGCACTCACGTCGTCCGGGGGCTCCCACTCGTTGCGGGCCGGGATCGGCCAGCCCTCGCTCACCTCGCGCATGGCGGCGCCGTTAGGCCAGGTGGGGGCGATGACCGCGTCGTAGCGGGAAAGGATGTCGTCGGTTTCGCGCACCAGCTGGTTGCGGATGCGCTGGGCCGTCAGATAGTCGGCGGCGGGCAGCATGCGCCCGGCCATCCAGCCCGCGCGCCGGTCCTCGTTGAACGAGAACATGTTGGCGGCGCTGCCGTCGTCGAAGAGCGCCTTGAAGTTGGTGCCGCTCTCCACCGTGACGATGGTGGTGAAGAGCGCGCCGGTGGGCCGGAGGGGCAACTCCACATCCTCGAGCGCCACGCCCATCTGCTCGAACACGTCGAGCGCCTCCTGGAACACGCGCCGGGTGGTCTCCGAACCCGAGAGCAGGAATTCGGGACGGTGCACGCCCAGCCGCCGCCCTCGCATGGCGCCCGGGTCCGCGCGGAAGACGAACGGGCGGTCGGCGGTGCTGTTGTCGCGCGCGTCGTAGCCGGCGATGTGCTGGAGGATGTGACCGCAATCCTCCGCCGAGCGCCCGACGGGACCGATCTTGTCCAGGCTCCACGAGAGCGCCATGCAGCCAAAGCGGCTGACCCGTCCGAAGCTGGGCCGGAGCCCCGACGCGCCCACCGCGGAGGCCGGAAATACTATGGAGCCGCCCGTCTCCGTGCCGATTCCGAAGCCGATGAGGCCGGCTACCGCCGCCGACACCGTCCCGCTGGAAGAGCCGAAGCTGGTGCGGTCGAGCTTCCACGGATTGAGTGCCGAACTGGTGTTGCCGCCCGCGAACTCCCCGAGTGAGTTCTTTGCCATGAGCACGGCGCCGGCCCCTTCCAGCATGTCGATGACCGCTGCGTTGCGGTCAGGCACCCGGTCCCGGAAGATGCCCGAGCCCCAGGTGGTGCGGATGCCGCGGGTGTCGAGCAGGTCCTTCACGCCGTAGGGGATCCCGTGCAGGATGCTGCGGCGATTCCCGGCGGCCAGCTCCCGGTCTGCGCGCTCGGCGGCCTCGAGGGCGTGGTCGCGCGCGATCGTGACCATGGTGGCCAGCTTGCCGTCGTGGTCGGTGCGGGGCTCGCTGGGCAGCTCGAAGGGGGGTACGTCCAGCTCCTCGGCGCGCGCGAGGTAGGCCTCGGTCAGCTCGACAGAGGTGATGGAGCCGTCGGCGAGCAGGTCGGCCAGTTCGCGGACCGTCAGGAAAAACGTCGATTCCTGCATGGCTCAGCCCCTCCAGAAGACGAGAAGGGGGGGCTCGTCGGGGTCGAGCGGGAACTCGCGCAGCGTCTGCTGCACGTTGACCATGTTGGCGATGGCCGCCTTCAGCCGCTCCAGCTCCGCGGCGTCCTCGTAGATGCCCCGGGGTCCCTGGTGATCGAGCAGCGTGTTGGCGGTCGCGGTCGAGACCTCCCCGGTCTCGGCCACCTCGGTGCAGGCCTGCGCCCACGCCAGCGCCATCGCGCTTGCGCCGGCCACTGCGGTGAACTTTCGGCGATCCATGGTCATGGACGGGCTCCTCGACATGGCTGTGAAGGACATCGGGGTGATCGCGGGATCCGTCGTTGCGACGTCACACGCCCGGCGTCCGATCCGCGCCCCCTATTGTCATTCGCCGCAACCTACGGGGAGCCTCGCGGCATATCCAGCCCCGCGATTCCGATGTGTGGTTGCCTGTGTCGCCCCATCGTTTGACGCGGGCATGATGCCCGGGTAGGTTGCCGCCCGCGACGAACGCCGGATCACCGCTGCGCCACCGGGAAATGGATCGAAAGGCAGGAGAAAGTGGGGAACGGCTCGACCGGGCCGCCCTCGAGCGCGATCAACTCCGCCGACTGCGCGCCATGCTGGAGCCGGTCCTGCGGAGCAACGTGTTCTACCGGCAGAAGCTGACCGCGGCCGGGTTGGGGTGCGCCGCCGATCTGACCGGCATGGAGGCCTACCGTCACCTGCCGTTCACCACCAAGGGCGAATTGGCCGCGGACCAATCCCGCACGCCGCCTTACGGGACGCTGCCGACCTTCCCGCTGGAGCACTACGTACAGGAGCACCACACCTCGGGCACGACCGGACAGGGGCTGTGCTGGCTCGACGACGCCGAGAGCTGGGCATGGTTCGGGCGGTGCTGGGCGAACGTGTTCCGGGCCGCGGGCGTCACTGCGGCCGACCGCGTCTTCTTTCCCTTTTCCTTCGGCCCCTTCCTCGGGACATGGAGCGGCGTCGAGGGCGCGCGGCACCTCGGTTGCCTGATTCTGCCGGGCGGCGGCATGTCGGCGCGGACCAGGGTCGACGCGATCATGGCCTACCGGCCGACCGTTCTCGTATCCACCCCGACACACGCCCTGCGCATGGCCGAGGTCGCCGCAGAGGCTGGGGTGGACCTGGCCGCCTCCGCGTTGCGGATCAACATCCACGCCGGCGAACCGGGTGCGAGCCAGCCGGCGACGAGGGCGCGGCTGGAAGACAGGTTCGGCGTCAGGGTGTTCGACCACGCGGGAGCCACCGAGGTGGGCGCGTGGGGGTTCCAGTGCGAGGCCAGGGATGGCCTCCATCTCAACGAGAGCGAGTTCATCTTCGAGGTGATCGATCCCGATACGCACGCCCCCTCGCGGGACGGGGAGCTGGTCATCACCAACCTCGGCCGCGCCGGCATGCCGGCGATCCGGTACAGGACTGGCGACGTCGGGAGGCTGGAAACGGGGCCGTGTCGGTGCGGTAGCGGGTACCGTCGCCTGCAGGGCGGGGTGGAGGGCCGGCTGGACCAGAAACTGACCGTCCAGGGCGTGGCCTTTTATCCCGGCGCGGTTGAGAATGTCATTCGGAGCTTCGTCGAAGTCCGCGAGTTCGCCGTGGATGTCCGTGGGCGCGGCACCCGCGACGACATCGAGGTGCAGGTCGAACTCTGGACAGGTGACGCCGACCGCGTCCGGGCTCTCTTGGCTCGCGCCATGGGCGAAAGGATGGGGCTGCGGGCGGAGGTGTTCGCCGTGCCCGCGGGCACTCTTCCCAGGTTCCCGGTCAAGGCGCGCCGCTTCACGGACCATCGGGCTCGCTCGCGTGCCGGACCCCTCCCGCCAACGCCGGCCGGAGGGCCTACTTCGTGCGGCTCGCGGCGACGATTAGTCCGCTCGCTCGCCGCGTCCCTCCCACTCCTTTTTGTATCCCCCGCCCCCCTTGCGTGTCCCACGGATTAGTATATCATACTCATATCATGAGTAAGAGACTGCAGGTGGTGCTGTCCGAGGCGGAACTTGAGGAGATCCGCGACGCCTCGAAGCGGAATCGCGTCACCGTATCCGCGTGGGTCCGGAGGACGTTGCGTGAAGCGCGCGAGCGAGAGATGCGCGGGGGAGCGGCCGCGGTGCGGGAAGCCCGCCCGGAATACCACGCCCCCGAATCCGCTCACTACCCGTTCGTCAGCCTCGAAGTCAGGCTGCCCGAAGCCGATCTGGAGGCGGTCAGACAGCGCTACGGGCTTCGCAATTGGACCGCGGCCGTGAAGGAGGCGGTCCTGCGCCAGGCGGTTGTGCCGATGACGAAGGAGGAGGCGCTCGCCATGCGTGGCGTCGGCTGGGACGGGGATCTGGACGAGATGCGCCGGGATCGCCCCCCTGACATCTGGTGATCGTCGACACTTCGGCGTGGGTCGAGTACCTGCGGCGTACGGAGAGCGCCTTCGACCTGTTCCTGGATGACGCGGTCCGCGCGGGCCGACCCATCGCCACGCCAGCCTCCGTGGTGATGGAGTTGCTGGCGGGATGCCGAACGGAGCCCGTGGCGGGGCGGCTGCTCAAGTTGATCTGCCGCTTCGAAATCCTGATCCCGGATTCGCTGGGACACTTCCAGCTGGGCGCCCTCGTCTACCGCATCTGCCGCCGCGCCGGCTCCACGATCCGTTCCATGGTTGACTGCATGGTCGCGGCAAGCGCCATCGACGCGGGCCGTCCGCTGCTGGCCCGCAACCGCGACTTCGAGATGATCGCCCGGCACACGGAACTGGAACTGGTGGAGCCGGAGAGCGACTGCGAACGCTGACGGGTCGCGGCCAAGGCGCCCTTTCGGGCCCTCGCCGGTGCGGGGAAACCGCCTACCCGAACATCGCCTGCGGCAGGAACGTTGCGATCCCGGGCGCGAGCGCCAGCAGCACCAGCATCGCCAGCATCGCGAACCAGAACGGAATGATGCCGCGGAAGATCGCACCCATCGGAACGTCCGGGGCCACCACCTTGACCACGAACGTGTTCAGCCCGACGGGCGGCGAGATCAGCCCCATCTCCAGGGTGATGACGATCATCACGCCGAACCAGATCATGTCGACGCCCAGTGACGTGAGAATCGGCTGAACCAGCGGAATCGTCAGAACCAGGATCGCGAACCCGTCCAGGAAGGTGCCCAGCACGATGAACATCGCGAGCACGAGCGCCACCACCTGGGGCCCCGACCATCCCTGATCGCCCACCCAGCGGGCCATGGCGAACGGTGTTCCGGTAAATCCCAGGAATACCTTGAAGACGTAGGCCCCGATCAGGATCAGGAAGACCGTGCCACACGCCCGCAGGGTCGAAAGGACGAGCTCGCCGAGGGCATCGCGGGTGAGGGAACGACGCGCCAGCGCCGCGAGCAGGGCGAGAAACGCGCCCACGCCCGCGGCCTCCATCGCGGAGAAGACTCCAGCGTAGATGCCGCCGAGAGTCACGACGGCGAGGCCCAGGATCCAGTATGCCCCCGCAGGCGTGCGCCCTCGTTTCCCCGGCGCGTGCTCCGGCTCTCCCCGGGGCGCCCGCTCGGGATGCAGGGTTGCGATGATGACGACGGTCAGGACGAAGAGCGCCGCGAGCAGGATCCCGGGAAGCAATCCGGCCATGAAGAGGCGGCCGATGCTCTGCTCGGTTAGGATGCCGTACAGGACCAGCCCGGCCGAGGGCGGAATCAGGATGCCTAGGGTGCCACCCGCCGCTACGGCCCCGGCCGCGAGCGACTTGTCGTAGTTGAAGCGCCGCATCTCGGGCAGCGCGACGCGCCCCATGGTCAGGGCGGCGGCCAGCGACGAGCCGGACAGAGCCGAGAAGCCCGCGCACGCGACGATCGATGCCGCGGCCAGGCCGCCCCGGATGCGGGCCAGCCAGAGGTTGGCCGCCAGGTAGAGGTCCCGGCTCATCCCCGAGGCCACGGTCAGGCTCCCCATCAGCATGAAGAGCGGGATGATGGTGAGCGCGGTCCGCGATGACACCGCGAAAGTCTCCCCCGCGATGACGGGGAGCACCGCCTGAGGCCGGATCAGGGCGATGCCGACCGCGCCCGCGATGAGCATGGAGAGCCCGACCGGCACGCGGATCAGCAGAAGAACGAAGAGGGCGACGACGCCGAGCAATGCAGCCGCGGACCCCTCCATCAGATGCCCCTGGCCCGCGAGTCGTCATCCTCACGGGCGGCCTGCCCCCGAAACAGCGGCGACGCGAGCAACAGCGAGTACGTTGCCATGCATGCGCCCAGCGCGTAGTAGAACGGCGTGTGCACGATGGCGATGGTGCCGGTGATCTCGCCGCACTCGATCCCGCAACTGCCGTTGGCGAAGAGGGCGACGGCCGCGACTGCGGCAGCCGCGGCCCCGAGGATGCGCGCGACCGCGTCGGTAACCCGGGTGACGCCACTGCCCGCAAAGCGCTCGATGAGTTCGACGGACACGTGTGTTCCCTCCTGGGCCGCACAGACCACCGCGGCGGCCACGAGCACCGTGAGGCCCATGGAGGTGAGATCCTCCGCGCCGACCAGGGGAGCGCCGAAGAGGTGGCGCGCGACGACCTCGACCACGGTCACGCCCAGGAGCAGGAACAGCGCCACGCCCCCGGTGAC
>VYDD01000247.1:12242-13456 GCA_009843625.1 Gammaproteobacteria bacterium
GCGCCTCGTCGACCCGACTGCGGTCTGGAACCGGGTCCTGGTCCGAGGGCATCAATTGCCGCGGAAGAGATCGATGATCTCGGCCACGGTCGCGTCGCCGATCCTGCGGGAGAGCTGCGCCTGGTAGACGTCCGCGACCGCCTCCAGGAAACGCGTCTTCTCTTCCTCGGAGAGATCGATGATTTCGACACCCGCCTCGCGGGCGATCCGAATGCCGCGTGCCCCGGCGAGTTCGTACGCCTGCCCCCCCGACTCCGACAGCCTGGAGTCGGCGGCCTCGTCCAGCCAGCTCCGCTCCTGTGCGGAGAGGGACTCGTAGGCGCCGCGATTCATCAACAGCGAAAAAGGAGTCGCGGAGAGGGGCAGCCACGTGGTGAGGTATTCGGCCGGCTCCTGCAACTGATACGCGGAAATGCCGCCTGCGGTGATCACGACGCCGTCGATCACGCCCGTGTGCAGATTCTGCTGAATCTCCGAGACGGGCTGCATCACCGGCGTCGCCCCCAGTGCTTCGACAAAGGGCATTTCGATGCGCGACGAGACCCTGAGCTTGAGCCCCTGAAGGTCCTCGAGCCTTCGGACGGGCCTCTCGCGGGTGAGGAGCACGGGGGGAGTGGTGGACCACATCGCCAGGACCTTCGCCTCGTACTCCTCCTCGAGGACCGGGCCGGCGCGCTGCAGCGCGGCCGTGCACTCGATCGCGCTGCCGCAGACCCCCGGATAGGCACTCAGCGTGGTCCTGGGGAACGTCACGGCAGTGTACCCCGGGATCACCATGGTTATGTCCGCCACGCCCTCGAGCAGCATGGAATAGTATCTCCGGGGATCGGAGCCGAGGGCGCCCCCCATGTACTCCGTCGCCGTCAGCCTGCCTCCCGACACCTGCGCCAGTCGTTCCGAGAACGGGATCACGACCCCGGATCTGACGGTGCTGAGCGGCGGCACGAAGTGCGCAAGGACCAGCGATCTGCTCCCCGGACGGCCATCCGCGGAAGGCGAACACGCGGAGGCCACGAGAAGCAGGACGGGGATCAGCGCGGCGATGCGAACCGGCCGAAGTCGACGTGACGCTACACTCGAACGCATCAGCGCCGTGCCCCCGCCTGTCGATCGGGGGCAACTCTCAGGGTGACGATGTCCACATTGCGAAACTGCTGGTGCCGGACGGGCATTGTCTAGCGGATTCACATCTGATTGAGGTCATTGACGTTACG
>VYDD01000165.1:0-1236 GCA_009843625.1 Gammaproteobacteria bacterium
TCGGAGCTCTCCATCGGCCACCTTCGCCACTCGAAGGCGTTTTCGCTCTCCGGCGGGGAACGGCGTCGTCTGGAGATCACGCGCGCGCTCGTCCAGCGTCCCGAGTTGCTGCTCCTCGACGAGCCCTTCGCCGGAATCGATCCCATCGCCGTCAACGACATCCAGCAGATCGTGGCCGGGTTGAGGCACCGCGGCATCGGGGTCATCATCACGGACCACAGCGTGGAACAGACGCTCGAGATCGTCGACCGCGCCTACATCATGCACGAGGGCCGCATACGCGTAGTCGGCACGGTCTCCGAACTGGTCTGGAACGACGAAGTCGCCGAGATCTACCTCGGCCCCGTCCTGACCGACCGCATGCGCAAGCGCTTCAATCCCCCCGTGGCGGCATGAGCGGACTCGGCGCGCGGCTCATCCAGAGCCCGGAGCTCAGGCAGGAGATGAAGATCAACCCGCGCCTGTACCAGGCGATGGAGTTGCTTCATCTTCCGCTGCTCGACCTCCAGCAGCGTCTGAAGCAGGAGATGACGGAAAACCCGTTCCTGGAGGTAGTAGAGGGCGACACCGAACAGGAAGTGGAACTGGACCAGGATGGCGTGGACGAAGACGGGGACGAGGTCGACTGGGAGTCGATCCTGCTTGACGGATTCGACGCCGGCGGACGTCGCGCCCAGTACGAAGCCCGTGACTTCGACTTCCCCACGCCGTCCAGGGCTCCCGACCTCCGCGATCATCTCGAGAACCAGACGCAGCTGCTGACGCTTTCCGGCCGCGAGCAGAGGATCGCGCAGGAGATCATCGGCAACATCGATGACGACGGCCTCCTGCGCTGTCCGCTGGAAACCATCACCGAAGACCTCAACGGCTGGCTCGAGGACGTGCGCGACCTCGCCCTCGAAGCTGCCGAGGACGAGTCTCCGGAGGAGCTGGCCGCGATGCTTGCCCCCTTCGACGTGGGGGAAGTGGAGGCGATGCTCGAAATCGTGCAGGACATGGATCCGCCGGGCGTGGGGGCGCGCGATCTGCGCGAATGCCTCCTCATCCAGTTGCGCGAATCGAGGGAGGAGAATGAACTCATCGGGGTGATGGTGGACGAGCACTTCGACGACCTCCTGAGTCACCGCTGGGCCAACATCGCCCGCGCTCTCGGAGTCGCGCCCCGGTTGGTCCAGGATGCCGCCGACCGGCTCGCCCGCCTGGACCCGAAGCCGGGACTCAGGTACTCGCCCGAAC
>VYDD01000165.1:1246-13443 GCA_009843625.1 Gammaproteobacteria bacterium
AACCCGAGCACTACATCGTCCCGGACCTGATCGTGGAGAAGATCTCCGGCGAGTACATGGTGTTCGCCAACGATACCAGCATGCCCCAGCTGAGGCTGGCGCGCTCGTACCAGGAAGTCGCCCGCGACAAGCGCCTGTTCCAGGGAGAAAACAAGACGTTCATCAAGGACAAGCTGAATTCCGCCAGCTGGATGATCCAGGCCATCGAACAGCGGCGCCAGACGATGCTCAAGGTGATGCAGTACATCGTCGAGCGTCAGCACGGTTTCTTCGAAAACGGGGTTCAGCATCTGCGGCCGCTCACCCTGCGTGAGGTGGCCGACCACATCGAGATGCACGAATCAACCGTGTCGCGCGTGACCAACGAGAAGTTCGTCCAGACGCCGCGCGGCGTCTTCAGCCTCAAGTACTTTTTCTCGAGCGGGCTCTCAACCACCAGCGGCACCGACATTTCCGCTCGCGGAGTCAAGGCGAAGATGGAGGCGCTCATCTCCGGGGAGGACGTTCGCAAGCCCCTCACCGACATGGCACTCGTCAAGCTCCTGCGCGCCGACGGCGTCCGCATCGCGCGCCGGACGGTGGCCAAATACCGCGACCGGCTCGGCATCCTCCCGGCGCGCATGCGCAAGCGCCTGTGAGCGGATCGCCCCGCGTCGGCCGCGCCGATGCCATCCTCCTCCACGGCAGCCGGCCCCGGGGATGACGCGTCCGCGCGTCCTGGTGGTCATCGGCACCCGGCCGGAGGCGATCAAGATGGCCCCGGTGGCGGAGGCGCTGCGCAGTCGTGCCGACCTGGTGGAGAGCGCAGTCGCCCTGACCGGCCAGCACACCGACATGGTCGACCAGGCGCTCGAAGCTTTCTCCATCATCCCCGACTTCGACCTGGACATCATGAAGTCCGGCCAGACCCTCTATGACGTCGGGCGGGGCTGCATGGAAGGGCTGAGGGACATGATCCGCGAGTTCGCGCCTGCCATGATGCTGGTGCAGGGCGACACGGCCAGCGTCTTCTTCGGTTCGCTGGTGGGATTCTTCGAATGCATCCAGGTGGGGCACGTCGAGGCCGGATTGCGCAGCCGCAATCGGTGGGCTCCGTATCCCGAGGAGCTGTTCCGGCAGATGACGGACACGCTCGCCGAACTTCACTTCGCGCCCACCGCGCTGGCGCGGCAAAACCTGCTGGATGAAGGGATCTCCGAAGCTTCGATTCACGTCACGGGCAATACCGTGGTCGACGCTCTCCTGCGGCTGGCTCACCGCGAAGCCGAAATCGAAAACCGGGTGCTGGCCGAACTCCTGGCGGGAGATGGCTCGCTCGTGCTGCTCACGGCCCATCGGCGCGAGTCGTTCGGCGAACCTCTTTGTCGGGTCTTCCGAGCCGTCCGCGAGATTGCGGACCGATGTCCGGATGTCCAGGTCATCTATCCCGTGCACCCGAATCCGCAGGTCGTCCGCCCGGCGCGCGAGCATCTGGCCGACCATCCCCGGGTTTACCTGACAGACCCGCTGGCGTACCCGGATCTCCTGCGCGCGCTCAAGCGGGCGAGCCTCGTGCTCACCGACTCCGGGGGAATCCAGGAGGAAGCACCCACCTTCGGCACGCCGGTCCGCCTGCTGCGGGAGGTGACGGAGCGCCCGGAAGGCGTGGCCGCGGGGGTTGCCAGGCTGGTGGGAACCGACCGCGAGCGCATCGTCGCCGAGGCTCTGGCCGCGCTGGCCGGCGGCAACGGGGAACGGGACCGGGAGGCCGGTTTCGCCAACCCCTACGGCGATGGGGACGCCGCGGAGCGCATCGCCGACATCGTGGCGCAGCGGCTCACCGGAGTGCCGCGCCGGACCCGCGACTGGCTTCCGGAAGCGCCATGAACATCCTGATGCACTGCATCTACTTCCCACCGGAAGTGGGCGGACTGGAGAGCCACGTCTTCAACTTGTGCCGGGGGCTTGTGGCCCGCGGACACCGCGTGGATGTGGTCACCTCGCGGTCCCGTCCCAATCTTCCGCGCGAGCAGTTCATGGGGGACATCCACGTCCGGAGAACATGGCTGCCGGCGCGCAACCCGGGAGGGTGGTTCCTGCACTCGATGTGCTCGACACCACGCACCACCCGGGTGAGCTCGGAGGTCGACGTGGTGCACGCGCAGGCCATCGCCTCCATCCCGCCGGCCTGGATTGCCGGCCGGCTCCGCGCCCGGCCGCTGATTACCACCCTGCACACCTCCCACTTCCTTCGGCTGGCGGGGAAGACGCATTGGCGGCCGGGCCTGCGCACCCTCCTGCGCGCATCCGATCATACCTTCGCCACCAGCGTCGAGATCGCCGATGTCGCCGACGGCCTGCTCCCGGGTCTGTCCACCGAGCCGGTGACCAACGGAGTGGACACATCGGTTTTCCGCCGCTGCGAACCATCGCTTGCGCCGGTGTCAGGGCCTCTGCTGGTCGTTCCGCGCCGTCTGTTTCCCAAGAACGGAGTGCGGTTTTTCGTGCAGGCGATGCCCGAAATCGCCGCGGCGGTTCCCGGGGTGGAGGCGATTCTGGTAGGCGACGGACCGGAGCGGGGGGAGCTGGAGAGGCTGAGCGCGCAGTTGGGCGTCGCCGCACGAGTCCGCTTCCTCGGGGCGCGGCCCAATGCCGAGATGCCGGGCATTCTCTCGTCCGCCGCCGTTGCCGTCGTTCCCTCGCTCATGGAGGCAACTTCGATCGCGGCGCTGGAAGCCATGGCGTGCGAGCTTCCGGTGGCCGCTTCCCGGGTCGGGGGACTGCCTGAGATCGTGGACGAATCGGTAGGAACCCTCTTCGAGCCGGGGGATCCCGCCGATCTGGCCAGGCGGCTTGTCGCCCTCCTGCGCCGAACCGATCTGCAGGAAACCGGACGCCGAGCGCGTGGGCGCGTCGCCAACCGCTGGAGCAACGATCGGCTCGTGGAACGGCACCTGGAGGTCTACGAGGCCCTGCGAGTGGGGAAGAGAGCGCCCCATGCCTGACCAGCGACTCCTCGTCCTGATCCCCACCTATAACGAGCGGGAGAATCTCCCGCGGATCGTACCCCTGGTGCTGGAACAGCATCCAGGCATCGAGATCCTGGTCATCGACGACGGATCACCGGACGGCACGGGGCAGCTGGCCGATGAGATGGCCGCCGGCGAACCCCGTATCCACGTTCTTCATCGAACCGAAAAGCTCGGTCTCGGCCCCGCGTACCTGGCAGGGTTCAAATGGGGCCTCGCCCGCGGATATCCGCTGCTCTGCGAGATGGACGCCGACCTGTCGCATTCGCCGGAGATGTTGCCGGCGTTCATGGAGCAGACGCGGCACGCGGACGTCGTCATCGGTTCCCGCTACCTTCACGGCCGAGTTACCGTGGTCGACTGGCCGATGAGCCGGCTGCTGATCAGCTACTTCGGCTGCTGGTACGCGCGAACCATCACCGGTCTTCCGGTCGCCGATGCCACCGGTGGCTTCAATTGCTGGCGCAGGGAAGTCCTCGAGGCTCTCGATCTCGATCGCATCGTCTCCAACGGATACGCCTTCCAGATCGAGTTGAAGTTCCGCGCGGCACGCAAGGGCTTTCGTCTCGTCGAAATCCCGATCGTCTTCACCGAGCGCGATTCCGGTGAGTCGAAGATGTCGGGGAAGATCGTTCGAGAGGCAGTGTGGCGCGTGTGGATGCTCCGAATCCTTGACGTGATCGGCCGGCTGTAACGACCTCCCGTCAGGATCCAGACCGAGGTCCCAAATCCCCCTCGCATCAGAATTTCGACTGCTGGAGTCCACGGAATTCTGATGTGTTATCGGAGGGTTTTGGCCGCCACAGATTTCTGAGAGGGGACGGCGAGATTCTGTAACTATACATAATACATATTATGCGCAGCTTTGGGGCGCCTTCAGGCCCGAAGCCAGCCCTCGGCGAAGATGGCCCTTGAAAGGGATTACGCGGCCACGCGGTTTCCATCTTCGGCTCAGGCTCGCTAGAATGGCTGCGGGCTGGGATGGCGGAGGCGTGTCCGGGATGCGGGAGAAGGTGGATTGATGTCGGAGCGATTGCCCTCGAACATCACCGGGTTCTGCTCGGGCGTCGCGCCGGAGCTGCCCGCTTGGAGGGAGCTACGCCGAAAAACCGTCGTCCTCCCATCCGTGTTGGCCGGGCTCCTGGTTGTCTCCGGATGCGAGCTGATCGAGCAGGCTCGGGACCATTTCCGGGACCTGACGCCGCACGAAGCCTACCAGGCTCGGCTGAACGTCGCCGGACTCGGAGAATCGGCGCTCGCGAGGGACTGGGAGGCGGCCGGACGCGTGGCGCTCGCCGCGCCGCTTCCGATATCGCTGCCCTACGCGGAGGAAGGCTACATCAGCCCCGACGCTCCCGAGGCCGCCGGGTACGGTTTTCGCCTCGAACGAGGCAGAAGGCTGACGGTCGAAGTTTCGGTCGACTCCGGCGAACCGGCGCGGGTATTCGTGGACCTGTTTCGGGTGCCCGCCGATCCCGCCGACCCCATGAGGCCGATCTTCTCGTCGGAGTCGCCCGTGGAAACGTTCTCGCACGAGCCCTGGCGCGGTGGCGAGTTCATCCTGCGGCTCCAGCCCGAACTGCTGCGCGGCGGCAGCTACTCGATCACTCTGGGTCTCGAAGCGCAGTTGGCGTTTCCCGTCGAGGGACATGGCCCGCAATACATCTACAGCTGGTTCGGCGCGGCGCGGGACGGCGGGCGGCGGATCCACCACGGCGTCGACATTTTCGCGCGCCGCGGAACTCCCGTGCTCGCGGCATCGGCAGGACGGGTCAGCCGCGTGCGGGACACCGCGATCGGCGGAAAGGTGGTATGGGTTCGCGACCCGGTGCGGAGCGCCAGCCTCTACTACGCCCATCTGGACAGCCAGTACGTCCGCGACGGACAGTTCGTCGAGGCTGGCGATACCGTCGGCTTCGTGGGCAACACCGGAAACGCGCGCACCACCCCGCCCCATCTGCACCTGGGCCTCTATCGGCGCGGCGAAGGCCCGGTCGATCCCTTCCCGTTCATCGATCCGGTGCGCGTCACCGTTCCGGAACTCACGGTCGACACCGAGCGGCTGGGCACGTGGAACCGGGTGCGCAACGGAGGGGTCCGGCTGCGGGCGGCACCCGGCCCGCGGGGCGAGGTGGTGCGTGAATTGGACCGGCACACGCCGCTCCGGGTTCTCGCCGGCTCGGGAAGTTTCTTCCGGGCCCGCCTGCCCGACGGCACAACAGGTTACGTGGCCGCTCGCCTCACCGAGCCGGTCGCGGCTCCCTTCGCGCGGGAGACCGTCGCGTGGGCGCGGCCAGTGCTAGCCGCCCCCACGGACGACTCGGCCGTGCTGGCTCGACTGGACGCGGGAACGGAGCTGCCGGTGATCGGCCGCTTCGGCGGCTACCTGTACGTGCGGACGGCGGGCGGTGAGACGGGTTGGCTCGGGCCTGGCCATTCGCTCGCCGGGTCGCCCCGGGAGGTCAACCCCCGGACGACGTCCGGCGAGCGCGCATCTCAGCCAGGCGCATCTCGATGACGCCCCGGCCGGGGTCGGCTGCGTCCAGTTCGTCCAGGAGAGTGCCCAGCAGATCCTCGGCCTCGGCGTAGCGACCCTGCGCTGCACGCACGCGGGCCGCGTCTGAGAGCGCGTTGCGCAACTGGAAGCCCAGGTCGGTCTCGTCGGCGATATCGAGATAAGTTGCCACCGCTTCGTCCTGCAGGCCCTGCTGCTCGTACGCGGCGCCCAGAAGGAAGCCGGCCTGCAGCGCCACCGGTTCCCCGAGGCGGCCCCGGAGCGGCTGCAGCGCGTCGATGGCCCCCTGGACGTTCCCGTTCTCGAGCTGGACCTGACCCAGGAGAAGCCGGGCTTCGGCCGTACTGGCGGCGTCTTCGAAGCGTTCCAGGAACCGGTTCAGCTCGGCGAGCGTCTCTTCGGTGCTGACCACCCCGACGACCTGATGAATCTGCTCGAGTTCGAGAGCGCTCTGGTCTTCGCGCGTCTCGCTGAAATTGAAGTAGTAGACGGTGGCGCCTATCGCGAGGGCAACCACGATGCCCGCGAAGATCAGGGTCTGGGCGTTGTTCTGCGCCCAGACCGTGAGTTCGAGGACCCGGCTGGTAAAAAGGTCGTCCTCGTCGGGCGCGCTGGGGGCCGGCCCTCCCGGGCCAGGACGTCGGGAATACTTGGACATGAAGCGCGTATGTGGGAATGGTGCGGGACTCCGTCGCGTTCATCCATGGCTCGCACGGATTCGCAGGCAAGCCCGGAAACGCCGCGCAAAACCTAATCCTTAGGCTCCGTTCGGGTCAACGCCGGACGCTACCGCCCCGTGCCCGGGGGCCTGAGCTCGTTCCATCGCTCGATGAACGCCACAGCCGCGTCCACGGCGGCTTCGGCCATGTTCCGCCCCCGTTCGACGCTCGCCTCGGCAGGATCGCGCTCCCCCCAGACCCCGGTGGTCGACATCTGCGCGGCCGACGTTCCCTTCCCGGTGGACTCGTCCTTGAGTCCCTCCGCCAGGAACACCGCGAGCGCGGTCGGATCTCCGGCGAGCACCTCGGGCAGTATGGCTTCCAGGTGCGCGGGCATGGTCACCTGCGCGACCTCGACTGCGTCCATGTCCACCAACTCGGGGATCAAGTAGAGCGATCTGGAGGTCTCGCCGGTGCCCCCATGGCGGTCGAGGACGGCAGGCGCCGGAGCCGGCTGCGGGTCCGGGTCGCGAACCATGAACGGGCCGGAGGCGGCATTCAGATCGACCGCGATTCCCTCGGTCTCCTGGTTGATGCGATCAACGATGAAGGTCGTAATGGCCCGGTTGCCGCCATGGGCGTTCAAGACCAGAAAGCGCTTGAATCCATGACGCATAAGGCTTTTTGCAGATTCAACATAAACCTCCTGAACCAGCGTCGAAGACAAGGTCACGGTGCCCGCGAATTCCATGTGGTAGGGTGACTGCCCGGGCAGCAGGATGGGCGCCACCAGCACGTCGGCCCGCTGGGCTATCCTCTTGGCGCGTTCCACTCCGTTCAGGTAGTCGGTGCCGATCGGCAGGTGGGTGCCGTGCTGCTCGAGCGCGCCCACCGGAAAGATGACCATGTCCGTCCGGGTGAGGAGGTCCTCGACCTCGGGCCGGGTCATGTGGGGAAGATAGTTGCGGACCTTGAGGATCGGCGGCAGTTCGGGTTCCTGCGCGACGGCGAAGCTGGCCGGGAGCGCGAACCAGAGGGCGAGGATCGGAATGGCACGGCGCATGGGGATTCCCTCCTGAGAGCTGGGGACATTCGCGTGTGAGTGGTGGACCGGCAAGACGGCCGCCAGGGCAACCTACCACACCCGCACGCGTCAGCGCCTCGATGCCGCCGACGCACCCGAGCGGGCGTGTGGGCGAAGCGCCGGGTGGAGGGCCAGCACCGCGCCCAACAGGAACATCGGCATGACGGTGAGCGCCGCCTCCCGCGGCCCCACCACGTCTCCGAGGGCGCCCACGAACGCCACCCCCAGCGCGCCCGCGCCCCACGCCAGTCCCATGACGATTCCGGAGCCGATGCTGGCCCCGGTGGGAAGGATCTCCTGGGCGATGACCACCGTCGGCGGGAGTACGGCCATGTTGAGCAGCCCCGCGAAGCCCAGAGCCATGAAGGCCGCGACACCCCCTGGAGGAAGGTAGATCGCCAGGAAGTGTGCGGGGGCGGCAAGCACGCAGATCCCCGCCAGCAGGCGGGTACGGTCGATCCGATCGGTCAGCAGGCCGGCGAAGATGGTCCCGCCCGCCTGAAGCGCCAGGTAGACGCTGAGCGAAGCCGCCCCGAGGGCCTCCGAGCCGCCGGTCTGGTCGACGACGATGGGGTACAGGGTCAGGAGGGTGCGCTGGACGAAAGCGCCCAGCGCGCTGATGCCGAAGACCAGGCCGAGGGGGCCGGCGAGCGCGCGCAGCACCTGTCGCGGCGAGGGCGGCGGCACCGGCACGCGGCCGCGCACCGGGCGAGGAAGAAACGCCAGGGTCGCGAGCCCGATCAGGATGCCGGGGAACATCGCCACCCAGAGGCCCTCCAGGGTGAAGGCACCGACGATGGCCACTGCGGTGACCGGTCCGATCGCGAAGCCCAGGTGTCCGCCAAACGAAAAGATGGACACGCGCAGACCGCTCCCCTTCCCCTCCGATACTCGGCCTGCCAGGGACACCGCCGGCGGATGGAAGAAGGCGCTCCCGAGCCCACCCAGCGTCAATAGCGCAACCAGCACGCCGAAGGTTGGCGCGAGTCCGATGAGGCTGAGGAAGATGCCGGAGACGATGGGCCCGAGCGCCACCAGCCAGCGCCGGCCCACGCGGTCGGCGAGGTATCCCATGAGCGGCTGCGGAAGAGACGACGCCAGGGAGAGGATCACGCTCAGCACGGCCGCCGCCGCGATGGACAGGCCCAGCTTGTCCATCAGACGCGGCAGGAGCGGGTGCAGGAAGGCGACGTAGGCGTCGTTCGCCAAGTGGGCCACGGTCAGCGTGACCGCGACCGTGAGCGCGCTCCGGCCGCTCGCAGGCGACCGGGACGACGCCGGGGGGGAGGCTGCCATCGGAATCGTCAGTCCACTCCCGCGACCCGGCTTCGCCGCTCCATGAGCACGACATCGCGCCAGCGGCCGTCATGAAACCGGCCCAGGCGCTCGTGCGTGCCGAGAATGCGGAATCCGCACCGCTCGAAAATCCGGATCGAGGCCCCGTTCTCCGGGAAGATGCCCGCCTCGAGGGTCCAGATGCCCGATGCCTCGGTGTCGGCGACGAGCTCGCGCAGCAGTGCGCTGCCCACACCCCGGCCCCGGGCCGATTCCGCAATGTAGATCGTCACCTCGCGCACGCCGTCGTAGACGCATCGGCCCGATATTGGGCTGAGCACCGCAAACCCGACGGTCCGGCCGTCCATCTCCGCGACGATCCGGCAATCGGGGCTGCGGCCCGTGTTCCAGGAATCCCAGGTCGGGACCTCGGTCTCGAAGGTGGCGTCGCCGGATTCGATTCCCTGCCGGTAGATCTCGGCCACCTCCGGCCAGTCCGCCGGAACCAGAGGACGAAAGGTGACCCGCGCGAATGCGGGGCGCGTCACGGGAAACAACCCAGAGATACTTCAGACATCGGGCTCTCCGCAGGTTGACCAGCGCCGGCTGCGTCCATCGCGAGCGTCAGGAACCTAAGCCCGCCGGCGGAATCGACCAAACCTGCGCAACCACGCGCTCTGGCGCCTCTCCCGAGGTCGGCAGACATTAGATTAGGCCCGATCCTCAAACCACCCGAAGGAATCACCCAGATGAACGCTCGTGCCTGGACGGTTTCCGGGAAGACCATGCTGGTCCTCGGTGCCCTGTGTTGCCTCCTCGCCCCGGCGCCGGCAGGCGCGCAGGAACTCGGAACCGTGAACTTCCCTACGTCGGGGTCCCCCGAGGCTCAGCCGCACTTCGAAGCCGGGCTGCTGCTCCTGCACAACTTCGAATACGAGGATGCCGCGGACAGCTTCAAGCGGGCACGCGAGGTCGATCCCGATTTCGCGATGGCGTACTGGGGCGAGGCCCAGACCTTCAACCATCCGATCTGGATGGAGCAGGACCGGGAGGCGGCGCTGGCCGTGCTCGCCGCCTTCGCGCCGACTCCCGCCGACCGGCTTGCCCGCGTTCCCACCCAGCGCGAGAGGGACTGGCTGGAGACGGTGGAGGTGCTCTACGGCGAAGGCTCCAAGGAGGAGCGGGATTTCCGGTATCGCGACGCGATGAGACGGCTGGCCGAGAAGTATCCTGAGGACGAGGACGCGCGCACCCTCTACGCGCTTTCGCTGCTCGGCACGGCGCATGGCGGGCGCGATTTCGCCATCTACATGAAGGCGGCCGCCGTGGCCCAGCCGGTGCTCGACGAGAACCCGTTGCACCCGGGCGCCGCGCACTACGTCATCCACGCCTTTGACGACCCCATCCACGCTCCCCTGGGCCTCCCCGCCGCACGGGCGTACTCGCAAATCGCGCCGGACGCCGGCCACGCGCAGCACATGACCTCCCACATCTTCGTGGCCATGGGCCTCTGGGAAGATGTGGTCTCGGCGAACGTGCGCGCCCGCGACGTGCAGAACGCGGCACGGGCGCGCCGGGGACAGCGGGCCAACGTGTGCGGTCACTATACTTCGTGGTTGCACTACGGATACCTGCAGCTGGGACGCCTCGATGACGCCGCCGCCGGGATGGCCGCGTGCATGGCGCGCATGGCGGACGGACCGGCCCCGGACGAAGCCGCGTACTTCGTGCAGATGAAGGCGCGCGCGGTGATCGACGCCGGCCACTGGGCGCGGGCCGGAGAGATTTCGGCCGACCTGACGGCGTTCCCCGCGCTGGCCCTCCCCAACGACTTCGTCGACGCCCTCGCCGCGCTGCGCGCGGGGGACGCGGAGCGCGCGCGGCAGCTGCGGACGCGCCACGGAGAACCCGGCGACGAGGGCAACCCGCGGCACGCCATCCTCCTGATGGCACTGGACGCCGTCCTCGCGCTGGCTGCGGGCGATTCGGAGGCAGGCATCGCGCTCCTCAGGGAGGCGGCCCGGCGGGAAGAAGCCCTTCCCTATGAGTTCGGCCCTCCGGCCACGCTCATGCCGCCCCACGAACTGCTTGCAGTGGAGCTCGCGGCTCTCGGCCGCCATCAGGAGGCGTTCCCGGCGTGGCGCGACCAGCTTGCCCGCACGCCCCAGCGCACGCAGTCGCTGCTGGGGCTGGCGCGCACGGCGACGGCCCTCGGAGATAACGCCGCCGCGCGCGAGACCTACGCCGCTTTGGCGCAGGCGTGGTCCACAGCCGACGAAGAGGTCCCCGGGCTGGTGGAAGCGCGCGCCGGCGGTTCGCGGTAGCAGTGGGGCCCGTTCAGGACACGGGAGAAAGCATCATGGCAGACAACATGATCGGAGGAAACAGCGACAATGCTCGCGCGTCCGATGCGCGTACCGGCGACCTGCGGGGTCGGGTCACCACCGAGCGTATCTTCCGCGATGGCGTCTATCCCTACCGCGACAAGATGAAGCGGAAGGAATACGAGCGGCTCAAGGCCGGTCTCCAGGTCGAGCTGCTGAAGGTCCAGCGCTGGGTGAGACGCTCCGGGAGGAAGGTGGTCATCCTGTTCGAGGGCAGGGACGCTGCGGGCAAGGGCGGAACCATCAAGCGGTTCATGGAGCATCTGAATCCGCGTGGCGCGCGCGTCGTCGCACTCGACAAGCCAAGCGATGTGGAGCGCGGGCAGTGGTACTTCCAGCGCTACATCCGGCACCTGCCGACCGCGGGGGAAATGGTGCTCTTCGACCGGTCGTGGTACAACCGCGCCGGGGTCGAGCGGGTCATGGGATTCTGCACCGGCCAGGAATACCTCGAGTTCCTGCGCCAGTGCCCGGAGATGGAGCGCATGCTGGTCAACAGCGGCATCCTGCTCTTCAAGTTCTATTTCTCGGTGTCGCAGGACGAACAGGCGTACCGCTTCGAGCGCCGCAGCACCGACCCCCTCAAACAATGGAAGATCTCTCCGGTCGACCTGGCGTCGCTGAACAAGTGGGACAGCTACACCCAGGCCAAGGAGGCGATGTTCTTCTATACCGACACGGCGGACGCGCCCTGGACGGTGATCAAGTCGGATGACAAGAAGCGCGCGCGCGTCGCCGCGATGCAGTTTTTCCTCTCCCGGCTCGACTATCCGGACAAGGACCACGACGTCGTGACCGGTCCCGACCCGCTGATCGCGGAATCGGCCACGGTCGTGGTGAGCCGCGATGAACCGATGACTGCCGACCCGGGCGCGCCCGGCGCCGTGATCGGCCGGTAGGCTATCGGTTCTCCGGGATTCGCCCGAATCTCTCGCAACGTGGCCGAATTCGCATTCGGTAGTCCCATTCGGCTATTGACCGGCAGGCGCGTCGGCCATCGGACAGCTGTCCGGTCAAGGGGTCGGCGACACCCGCGGGCCGCGTCCCGAATTCACATGCGCGTGTCCCGTTTTGCCATTGACAGTTTCGGAGCCGGTGATCTGGCTAACTCCGAGACCCCATCCGCCTTGGCCCGCCAGAGGTGCTGGCGCGCTCGCTGACGGTATTCGCAGGCGGCTTCCTCCTCCCAAGATCTCCCAACCCCGCTTCGGCCACTGCAGGGCATCCTGAGAGGCCGATTTCAGTGGCGTTATATTTGTACGTAAGTCATTG
>VYDD01000457.1 GCA_009843625.1 Gammaproteobacteria bacterium
CGGCTTTCGCGCGGGCGCCACGGGGGCGCTGGGTTCTCCGGTTTGTGGAGGAGTTAGATGTCGAGGAGTTAGGTGTGCTTGCGCTTCACGAAAACCCTGGCCGGGAGGCATCCCCCCGGGCCCCGCACGACATTCCGCGCGCCGCAAGGAGGCCGCCCGACGAGGCCCGCCCCCGGAAGACGGAGGCCGAGCGCATGGACGGCGCGGCCCACCTGACCCGCAAGCGTCAGGCCCGCAGAGAGCGCGTTGGCGTGCCGCTCGGCACGGTCCGCGTCACTGGCGCGGACCTTCACGCAAGCGACGTGTCCCGGCGGTCACGGTGTCCCGTTGCCGTTGTGGGAGGCACAGCCCTCCGCCAGCCTCCGCCGGAGCCACGCAACGCGTGGCCCCAAGGGGTATGCTCTTCCGGCTACTAACAGCTCGAGAGCCAAGCCCCGCGGACGCCCGCGAAAACGCTCCATCGCACCGAGGATCGGCATGGACCCACATCGTCCTCCGCGGGAGGTCGCTCCGGACCAGCGATGCTGTGCAGGAGGGCGTCCAAGGCCGGGGACCACCCCGTCCCGGCGTTGAGCGGCGATGTCTGGACGGCCCGATGGCCGGCCGGTTGGCGAAGGGGTCTTCCACCGCCTCGAACCGCTCCACGTGGTGAGGAGGGACCGCTAGTACTCCTGGGCGGCGGCGTCGGTCCGGAGGACTTCGTTGAACGTCTGGACGGTCTTGGCCAGGAGGTCGAGCACCTCCGGGCTCAGGCTCATGCCGTCATCGGCGTCGCTCTCGAGCCTTTTCATGATCTCGATACTGTCGAAAAAACGCTCGGGGTCCCCCTCGGAACACACGATCGCGCTGACGCACAGGGCGATGAGGCGGGCCGTCTTCAGAATTATGACTCTTTCGGCCTGGGTGAGGGCGATGGACTGGTCGCTCATGTTCGGGGACTCCCTTCGGTGGGCCGCGAGGGCGGGGCGGGCTCTTGGACGGCAACAAGATGGCCGGGCCCGTTATCCCCGCACAAGGGATCCGCGGTGCTCGCAGGTTGGACGCAAACACGGGCAGATGTCTGCTCTTGATAGTCAATAGCGAGGCCACCGCCGGGGCCATAACGCCGGTCCCGGTCGAGCCGACCCGGCTCATGGCTCGCGTGCTCTGGCGATGCGTCGGCCTTCCGGGGCGCGCGCAGGCGCGCGACTCGCTCCCGCGCTGAAACGCGCGCTCGCCGGGCAGCTGCCATCGCTGCCCGGCGAGTGAGTGGCCGGTCGCAATGGCGTCGCACGCGGGATTGTCATCCACGGTGCGGTTGGGCGACCGACCGCTCCATCATCCGGCCGATCCGCTGTCTCTTCGCTCCATTGCACCTCGCGGGTCTGGACGGCCCGAGGCAACCGCAAGTATAATCGCGTAACACGGGAAGGGCCCACGGAAGCCCACGACGAGGAGGCGACGAGCCCGGATGTCAAAGCCACGGTTGGTGGCTGTGGCCGCAGCGGTGTTGGTGGCTGCGGCGGTGGCTGTGCTGGCATTGGTCACCGGGTCGGGTCCGCGACCATTTGAGCCGGGAGAGTGGCGGGTCGGAGCATCCACGGACGTGGTGGGCCGCGCCACCTTGACTGCGGCGACCGCTGCGGAGCGGGTGGATGGTTACGGTACCCCACCGTTGCTGGGTATACGCTGTCGCGACGGCGAGACTGTCCTCGTCCAGATGGAGACCCGCGACACGCCGGAGGATGCATGGTCCGGCGGCGCCTACGGGCCGGAGACGGCCCAAGTACGCTTCGACGACGGACCGGTGGAGGACGCGGCGTTCAGCATTCGCACGGACGACGAAGACGACTCCCAGCTTGCCTCGGTGTACGGAGACGAGGCTATCTGGCTAGTCCGCGAGATGACGCGTAGCGACCGGGTGGCGGTGCTGCTGGGCGGCAGGGGGGCGGTGTTCAGCTTGCGGGGTGGTCGGCAGTATGCGCGCCGAATTCTCGAGGTATGCGGGGTGATGGTGGAGGGCGGCTAGATATAGGGGGAGGCCCCTCCCGTGGGTGTTCCTCGCGTTAGCGGTCGGCTCTAAGGTCGTCCGCCCAGTTGGCGTCGCCGCCCGAATCTAGGTCGGTGCGCCGGTACGCGGCTTCGACGTCGTTGCCGGGAGCGAGGGGACCGCACGCCAACCGCGTCGCGCCCCGGATCGAGAAGGCGATCCTGGCCCATGCGCTCAAGCATCCCACCCACGGGGCCCAGCGAGTGGCCGACGAGCTGATGCTCAGGGGGCTCCAGGTCAGTTCGGACGGGGTGCGGGGCGTGTGGATCCTCGGGCGGCCTCAAGACCCGCCACGAGCGACTACTCCGGCTGGACGAGACGGTCCGCAAGCGCAAGATCAAGCTCACCGAGGAACAGATCCAAGCGCCCGAGCGCTTCGACCCCGAGTTCCGCGAGCGCCACATCGAAGTCCATGCCACGGGGAAGCTTGTGGCCGTGGACACCTTCTTCGCGGGCACGCTCAAGGGCTTCGGCAAGGTCTACATCCAGACCGTGCTCGACTGCTTCAGCCGCTACGTCTGGGCTCGGCTCTACACGAGCAAGATGCCGGTGACCGCAGTCCAGATCCTGAACAACCACGTGCTGCCCTTCTTCGAGGAGCAGGGCGTGAGGATCTGGACCATCCTGAGCGACAACGGGCGCGAGTATGCGGCCGGCCGGACAAGCACCCCTACGAGCTCTTCCTGCAGCTCGAAGACCTACAACCAGCGCCGGCCCCCACCGCGGCCGCGGCATGGAGGGACGGACGCGCTGCGAGGTCTTCAAGGCCGGGATCCCCCGAAAGCGAACCCGCAAGCCCTCAGCCAGGAAGGAGGTGAAGAAAGCAGCGTAGGACTTGACCTCGGTGAGGCCGGGTGTCAGGCGATTACCGTACTGGTACAGTTAGAAATACTTGCGGCGCATCAATTCGTTGACCGTGCTCCGTAGATTCGACAGGTAGTTCTCGTCGATGGTCTCCGTCCACCAATGTGCGATGTCATGTCGGTATTCCTTCAGCTCCTGCAGCGTCCACTTCCCAGCTACCTTCTTGTCCCAATCCACGTTCCCGCTGGATAGCTTCTTGACGTTTTCCTCCACCGATTGCCACAACCGCAAGAACTCGAGGAGCTTCTCCGCTTCACCCTTGTGCTCGTCGATGTACATGGCTCTGACTAGAAGCTCCATGTGCGGTTCCACCACGTCTGGTTCCATTGCTCTTATGGCGTGTCGAATCTCCGCCGCCTTGCCTTCGAAGGCATCAGCATCCATCGGCATCGACGTCGTTAGCCTCGCCGAAGCCTTTGCACGCGGCACCTTCACCACGTACTGGTCGTCGTCGGTAACGAAGCAGCTGTGGTCGATGTACTTCCGTATCGGATCCGATGTCTGCTGACCAACCCGGACAGCTGCCAGTATCAAATTCACCAGTTTTCGGTTGCGGGGCACTTCTGGCCATGCTCCTTCAACGGAATACGAAGCAGATATGTAGCGTTTGCCCTCTCGACCGCCTTTCAGCATAGGTACTGTTCGGCCATCCTCCTTCACCATGACTTCATCCATGATGTTGCATTCACCTTTCACCATGGGCACGGGCACGAGGGCGTGCTGCTCTTCGATGACCAAAAAGACTGGTATCTTCCCGTCCCTATTCTGTGATTTTTGCTCTTCGACGGCCCGGCGTGTTTCATGCCGAAGGGGGCGGCTGAGGGCGTAATGGTCACTCCGGGTCACGCCGCTCTCGAAGTAGTCGATAAGGTCCGCAGTGACACATGCATGAGTCGGTGGCGCACCATAGATGAAGTGATGGCGGTTGCCTTCGTTCATGTGTAGGGAGATTTGAGGAAACTCGAAGATCCGCGTACGGCGATGCCCCGCAATCGTACAGCGGTAGACCTCGCCACCCACACCCCTCATCATGGCTTGGATTCCGTACAGGGATAATCCTCCCTCGGGAGCAACAGGCTCCAACGCCTTACGACGATCCGCTACGCTTCGCTTCTTTCTTGACATTCTGTTCCTCCTCCGTCTCCTATCGTTGGCCGAGAATCTACTCGGCAATCCCGCGACCAGCCTCGCGGTACATGAGCCGCCGTCCGACCATGCCGGCGACCACGTGCTGCATCTGCTCGAGCGTGTCCATCTCCCGGACGCTCTGGCGGCCCGTTTCCACTCTCGGGCGAGTGCCGCCTTCGTCATCGTGCCTTGCTTCTGCCTGATTTCGCAAACCTGACGCACTGACAGCTTCGCGCTGGCAGATCCGCTCGCGGCCGCGATGCGATTCCGGGCGACGCGCACGCCAACTAGGTCGCCGCCGCCTACGCCTTTTGATCACGCATGTTGTCTCGTTGATGCCCAGCAGGTGGGCGAACTCAATGCAAACAGGGTGGTCACCTGCGTTGTTGGTTTGCTCGCCCGGCTGCAATGAGCGGCTAAGTTTCGCTTACAGCGACGCGTCCGAGAGGCGTCCCCAGCCGCCACCAGGACCTCATCCCCCGCCGAGCCCCCTTCCGGGGAGGATTGACTTTCCGTTCTCGCGCCGTTAGCGGTAGACCGTTATCGTTACCGTTACCGTTACCGTCAGAGGGATTCCCGATGTCCACTAGAACGACGCATGTCCGCCTGACTCCAGTTGCCGCATTCAAGGCCGAGCTCTTGAGCGGCGACTCCATCTTGACGCTTGCTGGCCTCGGGGAGCGGGACCGCTCCGGAGTCGTGGAGTTGGCTTGCGGTCTGCTCACGCTGATCGCCCAGCGCTTAGTGCCCAGCGATGTAGAAGATCCACGCCTTGAGAAGACCGTCAAGCCTGAACCCGAAGTGATGGAGGTCTACGCTCGGTGGCGGGGGGCGGTCCGAGAATACGAGAACCGTCCAGCTCGGTTGGCCGCGCTGGAGACGGCGTTGAACACGATTCACGACATCACCGCGCAGGCGGTCAAGAATGTAGATTACTAAGGAAGGGCCGCCGATTGCTCGTGCGCTGCCGGACCGGCTCCATGAGGTGCGCCACGGACACTCCTCGCGGAGCTTAATACCCCAAGAAGCGGGACTAGAACCAAGGACAGAAAGGAGAAGCAAATGTTGCGGGCCAACGTCGAATTGAGGATGCTGGGCACCGGCGCGCTGCTCTGTCTAGCGGGTGCGCAGGTGTCTGCGCTGAGCGCGCAGCAATCGGATGGGGTACAGTGCGAGCACTGGAACACTCCGTCCCTCCCATCGGGGTTCGTAGCCAGGTGTCTTGCGGCCGGGGCCGACCCGAACGCTCGGGACGCAACTGACGGCTACACGCCCCTGCACTGGGCGAACAGCGCGGACGATGTCGCAGCCCTGGTTGCCGAGGGGACCAACCTAAACGCCCGGGACTTCCTCGGGCACACGCCCCTGCACATGGCGGTCTATACGCCCCTGTTCGCCAGAAGCGTGGATGCCGTCGTGGCCCTGCTGGCCGCTGGCGCCGATCCGACCGCCCGGAACAACAACGGAGAAACACCCCTGCACAGGGCCGACAGCGCGGACGATGTCGCGCCCCTGCTGGCCGCCGGGGCCATGCTGAACGCCCGGGACAATGTCGGGGAGACACCCTTGCACGAGGCCACCGAAGACCGGATCCGCAACGCGGATGTCGCCGCAGCTCTGCTGGCCGCCGGGGCCGACCCGAACGCCCGGGACAACTACGGGCACACGCCTCTTCACAGCCTGGCCTTTTATGCGGCCTCCGGGTTCAACTTCAGCCTCAACTCCCAGACCGCCGGTGTCGACGAGATCGAAGAAGAGTTTATGGCGCGGGACGTTGAGGTAGCACGCGTCCTGCTGGCCGCCGGGGCTGACCCGAACGCCCGGGACGCCAATGGGGCAACGCCCCTAGACAGGATGGGGAGCGCCTTCGAAGAACTGGGGGTCGGACCAAGACCGCCCCTGTACTGGCTGCTGAACGACGTTACGGCACGGTGAGGATGAGCCAGCAGGAAGTATGCGCGATCCATCAACGTCTGTGACGATCGCGACCTCCCTAGGGGGTACGGGTCGGGTCGACTCTCGCCATCTGCGGTGATTTACTCGCGTTTTCAACACGGCACCACCCGCTGTGATCCAACGGCAAGGGCAGCAGATCGTGCAGTCCTAGTTATACTTAGACGATCCCTTGCCTTAGATTGGGCCTTCCGTGTTCTGCCATTTTGGCAGACGCGCCAACCTTCCGCGGCCTAAAGTCTGCCATTTTGTCAGGTTGGTGGACCGAACCCCTCAGGCCCCTCAGCCCCCACGGCCGCACAAACGTCTCCGGCTCCACGCCCAGCCCGTCAGCCACCCGCGTTATGTAGTTGAAATAACCGATCACCTGGGTGGCATCGTGGATCGCCCGGTCGTCGAAGCCATGGCCGCGCAACACCTCCAGATCCTCCGCTCCCACTTCCGTCTGCCGGAGCGTCAGTTTCTCCGCATAGTCGCATAGCGCCTGGTCCGCTTCGGACAACCCCGCCTCGCGCCAGTCGTGCACGATCGCATGCACGAAGGCGTCCCGTTCCTCGTCGCTCTCGAACAGCTCCTCGATCTCTTCCCGGAGATCATGCGCGTGCGCCTGCTCTCAGTAGAAGCAGCCGTTCACCTTCGAGGTGATCACCGCGAGCATCTCGCGGCGCCATCGGTTCAGCGGCGAGGAGCCGAACATCAGCGTGCGGTAGAACGCCATGGTCGTCTGCATGGCGCGCGGGTTCAGGCTCATCACCCGCACGATGTTCCAGATCCGGCCCGCCCGGTCCCGCGCCTCGCCGTAGAGCTTGCGCAGAAGGCCAGTGGCTTCGGATTCGGAGATCTCTCGGATATGGGACATGGGCAGACTACCTCGACACCCCTTCGAAGTTGGGATTCACGCCCGAGCGCCGGCTGCGCACCATCTGCTCGTCGGCGAACCCGCGCACCAGACCGATGAAGTCGCCGGTGGTCGCGCGGAACATGGGCCCGCGCCCCGAGTCCGCGCCAACCGGCCAGGCCAGATCGATGCGCGTCGCCCGGACGCTTCCAGCCGGGAACCCCAGGCGCAGCCCGGCGCCGACCGAGGACTTCCAGCCGGTGTCCATGCCGAACGGCACATCGCCGGCCCAGGCCCGTCCGGCATCCGCGAAGAAGGTGAGCCCCAGGTCCATGGACGAGGGAGCGGGCCAACCCAGATCGACGCGGTTCTCGAGCGAAGCCACCACCCGCCGGCCCGCGGGAAAGTCCTCTTCCTTGTATCCCCGCACCACCTCTCGGCCCCCGAGGGTGAGCTGGAACGGGGAGATGGTATTCCAGCCGCCGGCTGCCGAAACCCGCGCGACCAGCGTCCTGGCGAAGCCCACGCCGGGCTGCCAGTACGCAAGCAGGTCGGCCTCGGAGAGGATGTCCCTCCAGCGGCCCTCCGACTCGTCCTCGAACCGCACCCGCCGGGCTTCCGTTTCGGCATTCACCAGCAACAACGCCGACGCCGATCCCACGCCCCCGAAGAACGAGACGCGGCCCATGAAGTCGCTCGCGAGTTCAGCCGGCGCCCCGGACGCCGACGCCTCGTCCGTCGACAGCAACCGCCCCAGCGGCAGACGCGGCCCGAGCGTCAGGGAAAGATCGATGCCCTGTGGCACGCTCTGCTCCCCGCTCACCGCATCGAGCCCGGTCCGCGTCTCGAAGCGCACCTTGCGCCTGGCGAGGAGCAGGTTGAAGCGGGTGAGTTCGTGGGCGCGCGTCTGGCCCGCCAGACGGGAGCCGATGCCCGGTTCGTCGTCGAGCAGGTTGCCGAAGTCCAGGCCCCGGACGAGCGACACGGAGTCGGGATACTCGTCGAAGCGCAACGTCTCGTGCGTGACGCCGAAGCCGAGCAGCGTCAGATCACCCGGCTCCCCGAAGCGGTAGGCCTGGGTGGCTTCGATGCGCTCTCCGAACACCGGCAGGAGGGCGTAGCTGTAGTCCAGCGAGGGGTCGAGCACGTACGGAAAGAGCGACTCCCGGCGATGGAAGCGCACACGTCCCGCGAATCGCCCCACCTCTCCAACGAAGGGGTACACCAGCATCGCGTCCGTGAACCCGCCCGAGCGCGTGCGGCCCGCGTTCAGGCGCCCGTCCAGCCGCGTGCCGGCGAGGCGCGTGGAGTGCAGGGTGAGCCCGTAGTCGCGCCGCTGCTTGCGCTCCTGATAGAAGGCGCCGATCAGGTTGCCGGAGCCCAGGAAGTTCTCCTCCACCACGCTCGCGCCCTCGAACTGCAGCCCGTCATCGACGGTCACGTCGATCTGGATCTTGGTGGTCCACTCGTCGCGCGTCGTCACCCGCACGTGCCGGGTGCCGTCCGGCTGGGGCTCGGCGACGATGTCCGCGGTGGCGATGAAGCCGAGCTCGCGCAGGATCCTTTCGGACTCCTCGAAGAGAAACAGGTCCGGGCAATCCCCCTCTCCGAACAGCAGCTCGCCGGCGATGAATCCCTCCCGCGTGTCGACGTGCATGAAGTTGGCGAGGCCGCGCGTCCAGCGGAGGATGCGCGGCTGGGACGGGGGTCCCGGGTCGAAGATGGGCCGGCTTACGATGATGATGCGTGAGACCGTTCCCTCTTCGCAGGCGACATCTTCACCGGGCAACTGGGCGCGCGCCGGACTTGCCGCCCCCAGAACTCCCGTTAGAAGAATACCGGCGGACGCCAGGCAACGGAGGCTGGCAACAGAGAGATCAGGCAAGGGACCGTGCAGAGAGTTCGCTCGGAGGGAAGTTGACTCGGAACTGGCGGGGAAGCGGGCCCGAAAAACCGGTAATCTGCCCCAAGTCGGCCTTCCATGTTATGGCGTCCGCAGGTTCGATGTTCCCGGCCGGCTGCGCCCCCGTTGACCCTCGCCCGCTCTCGCGAATAAGATTGGAACCGTTGTCTCCTCCGCGCGCCGTCGTGATTCGAGAGGCCCGCGGAGGATCGTGTTTTGGGCCGCTGACTTCTCCATCCAGCCCGGAGTTCCCCGGATCTCATGACCCTGCCAGCCCTCGACATGTCTCCAGCCCCCTCGCACACCGCCGTCGAACTCGACGCCCACGGTCTGACCCCCGCGGGGCATATCCACTGGAATCTCTCACCCGCGCAGCTCTACGAGGCCGCCCTCTCCAGGGGCGAAGGGCACCTCGTGAACATGGGTCCCTTCGCCGCGGTCACCGTCCCGCACACGGGCCGGTCCCCCGACGACCGCTTCACCGTCGAGGAGCCCTCCACGGCCGACCAGATCGACTGGGGCTCCATCAACCGCCCCATGAGCGAAGCGCATTACCGGGCACTCAGGGCCGACATCATCGAATACCTGAACCCGCGCGAACTCTTCGTGCGCGATGCCCACTGCGGAGCCGATCCGGCGCACCGCATCTCGGTTCGCGTGGTCAGCCCGAGCGCCTGGCACACGCTCTTCGTGTACAACATGTTCCTGCGCCCGTCCGCCGCCGAACTGGCCGCCATCCGTCCCGACTTCGTCGTGCTGCACGCGCCCCTGCTCCAGGCCGACCCGGCGCGCCACGGCACCCGCAGCGGCACCGCGGTGGTCGTGAATCTGGCCGAGCGGACCGTGCTCGTGGCCGGCACGCGCTACGCGGGCGAGATCAAGAAATCCATTTTCTCGTCGATGAACTTCTTCCTGCCCGGCAAGGGCGCGCTTCCCATGCACTGCTCGGCCAACATCGGCGAGGACGGCGACACCGCGCTCTTCTTCGGGCTCTCCGGAACCGGCAAGACCACGCTTTCCGCGGACCACGCGCGCCGCCTGATCGGCGACGACGAGCACGGCTGGAGCGACGACGGCATCTTCAACTTCGAGGGCGGATGCTACGCCAAGGTGATACGCCTCTCCCCGGAGAACGAACCCGAGATCTACCGCACCACGCGCATGTTCGGGACCATCCTCGAGAACGTGATCTTCGACCAGGACACGCGCGAGCTGGACCTCGACGACGACACCCTCACCGAGAACACGCGCGCCTCCTATCCCATCCACTACATCCCCGGGGCGGTGCCTGATGGCCGGGGCGGCCATCCGAACAACATCTTCTTCCTCACCGCCGACGCCTTCGGCGTCCTGCCGCCCATCGCGCGCCTGACTCCCGAGCAGGCGATGTACCACTTCCTGTCGGGGTACACCGCGAAGGTGGCGGGGACGGAGCGCGGCGTGACCGACCCGCGCGCTACCTTCAGCGCCTGCTTCGGCGCGCCCTTCCTGCCGATGCACCCGAGCGTCTACGCGCGCATCCTGGGCAGGAAGCTTCGCCGCCACGGCTCGCGGGTGTGGCTGGTGAACACCGGCTGGACGGGAGGCGGGTTCGGCACCGGCAGGCGCATGGATCTTCCGCACACGCGCGCGATGATCCGCGCGGCGCTCGACGGGTCGCTGGACGGGGTGCCGACGCGCACCGATCCGGTCTTCGGACTCGCGGTGCCGCGAGAGGTCGAGGGCGTGCCCGCGCGGGTTCTGACCCCGCGCTCCACCTGGGCCGACCCGGAGGCCTACGACCGCGCCGCCGGCCGGCTCGCGGCCATGTTCCGGGACAACTTCTCGAGTTTCGCCGACGCCGCTCCGGAGGAGGTGCGGGCGGCGGGACCGAGGTAACGTCGAACGCCGCGGGCCCGGCTCGCGCCGCAATCCGAGGACCCCGGGGGCAGCGCCGGGACAGGGAGCCGAAATGGCGAAGCAATACTGGCTGATGAAGACGGAACCGGGCGTCTACTCGATCGACGACCTGGAGCGGGACGGCTACACCTGGTGGGAAGGCGTCCGCAACTACGGGGCCCGCAACAACATGCAGGCGATGAGCGTGGGCGACGAGGTGCTCTTCTACCACAGCATGGCCAAGCCGCCGGGCGTCGCTGGGCTCGCCCGGGTGTGCAAGGAAGCCTATCCCGACCACTTCGCCTTCGATCCCGACGAGCACTACTACGACCCGAAGTCCGACCCGGCCAAACCCCGCTGGTACATGGTCGACGTGGAATTCGTGGAGAAGTTCCCCGAGGTCGTGTCGCTGAAGGACATCCGCCAGGTGTCGGCCTTGAGCGAGATGGTGCTGGTGAAGAACTCGCGGCTCTCGGTCCAGCCCGTGGGCCAGGAGGAGTTCGAGGTCATCCGCGGGATGGGCCGCGGCGAGGGCTGACCGCCATCCGCCGGCCCCGGCGTCCCATTTCGCCATTGCTCCGCCCGCGCGCGCGACGGTAAACTCCCCGCATGTCCTCCCGGAACGCGCCCGCCCTGATTCGCGACCCGATCTGGGGCTCAATCCGGCTGGACGCGACCGCCGCCCGCATCACGGACGCCGCCGCCTTCCAGCGGCTGCGCTATATCCGCCAGCTCGGTCTCGCCCACCTGGTCTACCCGGGCGCCACCCACACCCGCTTCGCCCACGCGCTCGGCGTCTATCATCTGGTGAGCACCGCCCTGCGGAGCCTGAGGAAGCGGGAATCCGTCCCCGACCATGTGTGGAGGGGCGCCGGGCTGGTGCCGTACGCGGGGCTCCTGCACGACATCGGCCACTACCCCTTCTCGCACGCGCTCGACGACCTGCGCGGTGACGATCATCCCGGCGACCACGAGGCGGTAGCGGGGCACTTTCTGGAGTCGCCCGATGTGCGGGAGGCGCTGGCCGGCCTGGGACCCGGCGCCGGCGCCGAGATCGGCGCGCTCATCCGCGGCGAGAGCAACGCCCCGCTGCGCGGCCTGGTGCACGGCAGCCTCGACATGGACAAGCTGGACTACCTCAGGCGCGACGCGCGCTCATGTGGCGTGCCCTACGGCGAGGTCGACGTCGAACGCCTCCTGCAGGGACTGGTCATTCTCCAGGATCCGGAGAGCGGCGCGTACGAGGTGGGGGTCGGCGAGAAGGCGGTCAGCGCGCTGGAATCCCTGCTGTTCGCCAAGTACCAGATGTTCCGCAACGTGTACTGGCACCACGCGGTGCGCGCGGGCACGGTGCTCTGCGCGCGCATCGTCAACGATGCGGTGGCCGCGGGGCTGGTCGGGGGGCGTGAGCTGGCCGGCCCGACGGACGACGAGCTCCTGCACCTGATCGGCCGCCGCGCAGAGACCCGCGGCGGACCCGTCGCGGACCGCATTCGCCGCCGCTGGCTCCCGGCTCTGAGGGGACGGCGTCTCCCCAAGCGCGCCGCCGAGCTCACCGCGGCCGACCTGGGCGACCGGAGCCTCCCTCCCTGGATCGAGGCCCCGGGTCCCGAACGCCGCCGGCTCGAGGACCAGCTCGCGGAGGGGCTCTCCCTCGAGCCCGGCGAGGTCGTGATCGACTTCCCCTACAAGCCCGCCATGTTCCAGCTCGACCTCCTGGTGCGCCGCCGCAGCGGGCGCGCCGAGCGGCTCGGCAAGGCCGGCATCCCCGGCGTCATCGACCTTCCCAGGGTGGCCCGCGAGCTCTACCGCACCTCCCGGGTGCTGCGCGTCTTCACCTTCGAGAAGAGGTCTCTCGCGCCCGACGAGGTCATCGGTCTGATAACCGAAGCGTGAGCGGACCAACGGTGGGGCTCATGTAACCGCCCCGGCCTTCCAGGCGTAAGGAACCCGGTTGACGGTGGGGTTTAGGATGCGTGGCACCTCAATCCGGAGTTCTGGACAATTCCGGGAATCTTATTATGATTCAGGGCTGCGGATCCTACGCCTCGCGCGCGGGTATGCGGGGCCGATACAAAACGCGATTCCAGTGCGCCAACGGCCGCCGGAGCCGATAAGGAGACCTTTTCAGAATGCCCGCCACGCTGCGAAAGAAGGTGGTTCGTCGAAAGAAAGTGGTTCGTCGAAAGAAGGCGGTTCGTCGACCCAAGAAGCGCTCGACCAGCCTGCTCGTCGGTTTCGATACCGGAGTAGAGGAGCAGAGTGCGCTCGACCAGTACCTGCGCGACGTCAGCCGGCACGAGCTGATCACCCCGGACCAGGAGAAGGAACTGGGAGCCCGGGCCCAGCTCGGCGACGAGGAGGCGGTGCAGGAACTCGCGCGCGCCAACCTGCGGTTCGTCATCAGCGTGGCCAAGAAGTACCAGAATCGGGGGGTATCGCTTACGGACCTGATCCAGGAGGGCAACGTCGGCCTGGTCACGGCGGCCCGGAAGTTCGATCCCGAGCAGGGCGTCAAGTTCATCAGCTACGCGGTGTGGTGGATTCGCCAGGCCATCCTGGCCTCCCTGGCCAACCAGGGCCGCTCGGTGCGCGTTCCCCTGAATCGCGCCTCCGACCTCGCGCGCATCTTCCGCGAGAAGGAGCGGCTGCGGCAGGAGCGCGGCCGCGAGCCCTCCCCCGAGGAGCTTTCCAAGGCCACCCGGCTCACGCCCGAGCTCATCGAATCGCTGCAGACTCTGAACGCGGCCGAAATCCGTCTCGATGCGCCCATCGGCGACAGCGAGGATTCGCAGCTCGTGGAGCGGTTCCTGAC
>VYDD01000379.1 GCA_009843625.1 Gammaproteobacteria bacterium
GGCGGAAGTCGGTGACCGGCTCGATCATCGCCCAGAACGGCTCGTCGAGCACCCCGTCGATGGTGGGGGGGCGGGGCACGGGAGTCGCGGTCGCGCGCATCTCCGGCACGGGGGTCTGGCCGGCGGCGGGCACGGAGGCCAGCAGGGCGGCCAGCACCGGGAGGCAAGCGGCCCGGGAGAGGCCCCCGGGCCCACGCGGATTCATCCTGCGGAGCCCTCCCGCGGCTCATGCACCGCCTGGTGTCTATTCACCTCCGCTCCGCGGCCACAGCGCCCCCTGGTGCTCCGCGGTCACCGGCCCGGTCCCCATGAAGACGAACTTCTGCAGCCGCTTGCCCTCGTAGGTCTCGGTGGTGTAGAGGTTGCCCTGCGAGTCGGTGGCGACGCTGTGCACGCCGTAGAACTGGCCGGGCTGGCGGCCGCCGCCGCCGAAGCTGGTGAGGACCTCGAGGCTCTCCCGGTCCAGCACATGGACCACCTTGTTCATCCCGTCGGCGACGTACAGGAAGCGCTGCCCGGGATCGCGCGAGAAGGTGATGTCCCACACCGATCCGCCCCCCAGGGTCTGGTTGGCGATGATGGCCTCGCGCACGAAGGTGCCGTCGCTCTGGAAGACCTGGATGCGGTTGCCGGCGCGGTCGCAGACGTAGACCAGCCCGTCCGCGGAGGGATCGGCGCAGTGTACCGGCGTGCGGAACTGCTGCTGCTGCGGCCCTCCGGGCGTGTGCGCGGGTACCAAGTCGTCGCTGGGCTCGTTGCCGTAGGCGCCCCAGTAGCGCTTGAATTCCCCGGTGTTGGAGTCGAGCACCACCACCCGCCGGTTGCCGTACCCGTCGGCGACGAAGGCCTCGTCGGTGGTGCCGTCGAAGGAGATTTTCGCCACTCGCGAAAAATGCTCCGTGGAGCTGCTGTTGGGCTGTGCGTCGGCCACGCCCACCTGCATCAGGAACTCGCCGTCGCGGGTGAACTTGAGCAGCTGCCCGTCCGGTCCGCCGTTGCCCCCGATCCAGATATTGTCGTGGTGATCCACGCTGAGGCCGTGGTTGGAGGTGGGCCAGTCGTAGCCCTCTCCGGGGCCGCCCCAGGAGTTGACCAGGTTCCCCTCGGGATCGAACTCGAGCACATTCGGCGCGGGCACGCAGCATTCGCTGGTGGGCGGGTCGAGTGTGGCGCCGATCTCGTTGACCTCGCTGAAGGTGGTCTGCCGGTGGATGATGAAGACGTGGTCGCGCGAATCGACCCCCACGCCGATGGTCGAGCCCAGGATCCAGTGGTTGGGCAGCGGCTTGGGCCAGAGCGGATCCACCTCGAAGATGGGCGCCTCGCCCGTCATGTCGGGCGTCTGGCTGGCCGACTCGATGGTACAGGCGGAGAGTGCCATGATGCCGGCGGCGGCGACGCAGGTCAGCGCGTAGGAAAAGGTGCGTGGGTGGCTCATGGCGTGACTCCTTCGGCACAATGATTGCAACGTGGTTCCCCATCCAGCGGCGAACCATGACGGGCCCGAGCAGCGAACGCGTGACCGGAAATCGTGTAGAACATCGTTCCGGATGCGCAAGCGGCTGAAGTGCGGGACCGGCATCCAACTTATCGGGAGTGATCCATGAATCGACAGGCCATGGTGTCGTTTCTGGTTGCGCTGGTAGCGGGCGCGGCGGCGCTGCCTTCTGCGGGCCGGGCCCAGGACGGAGACGGTTTCCTCTTCGGCCGTCCCGGGGCCACCTTCTCCATCCGCACCGGATATGACATCCCGCGCGCGGGCAGCGACATCTTCAGTTATACGAGCGAACTGCTCACGCTGGACAAGAGCAACTTCGCCGCCCCGGCCTTCGGAGTGGATCTCGGCGTGCGGCTGAGCGACAGGCTCGACCTGGTCGCGGGCGTGGGCTACGCGAAGAGCGAGACCCCCTCCGAGTTCCGCGACTGGGAAGACACCGATGGCCTGCCCATCGAGCAGGTCACCACGCATTCGAAGCTCCCGTTCACCCTGAGCGTGCGCTACTACCTGCGGGAGCGCGGCCGCAGCCTGGGCCGGTTCGCGTGGGTACCAGCCGATTTCGTGCCCTACGTCGGAGCGGGAGGCGGCGGCAACTACTACAGGTTCGAGCAGGACGGGGATTTCGTCGATGTCGAGACGCTGGACATCTTTTATGACGAGTTGGTGTCGGACGGCACGACGCCCTTCGTACACGTCTTCAGCGGAGTGGAGGTCGCGGTGGGGCCGCGATTCGTGCTGACGGCGGAAGGGCGTTATTCTTGGTCCAGCGGCCCCATGGATCGCGCGTTCGAGGGTTTTGACAACATCGACCTGTCCGGGTTCCAGATCCTTGCGGGATTTGGAATCCGCATGGGCGGTTGACCACGGCGCCCGCGGGGAGACGGCAGGTGTCAGCGGAGGGAAGGAGCATGAGAGCACGTCAGGAAGTCTTGGCGGCTGTGATCCGACGGTGTTCGGGAGTCGCGCTACTGTTGTTGGTCGGCACCGTCCCCATTGAAGGACAGTCCCCCGTCGGCAGCTGGCTGGCGTTCACGGGGTGCTGGACACCAATCGGCCAGGACGTCGAGGACGCGTCCACGCTGTGCGTGATCCCCGGCGAGGACCGGGTATCGGCGGAGTTCGTGACCGTGCGCGGGAGCGAGGTTGTCTCGCGCGAGGTGGCGCGCGCCGACGGGCGGCCGGTTGATGCCACCCAGGAAGGGTGCGAGGGCACCACCACCTGGCGCTTCTCCGCCGACGGGCACCGCGTCTACCACCGCTCCGAACACGTCTGCGACAACGCGGTGAACCGGAAGGGTTCGGGGATGATGGTCATGGTGAACCCCACCGAGTGGATGGATGTCAGTTCGGTGGAGGTGGAAGGCCAGGTGACGCCCTGGGTTCAGCACTATCGCATGGCGACGGTCGAGGCCGCGGAAGCTGCCGGGTACGGCGACCTGGCAACCGGACAGGAGATGGCGGTCCGCGCCGCCCGCATGTACTCGACCACGGCGCCCACCATCACCTCGATCGTCGAGGCCAGCCAGGTGCTGCACGCCGAGACCGTCCAGGCCTGGCTGGTGGAAAGCGCGCCCGACATGAACGTGAATGCGGAGCAGTTGATCCGCATGGCCGACGCCGGGGTGACTTCGGATGTGATCGATGTCGTGGTCGCGGTGTCCCACCCCCGGCGTTTCCGGCTGCAGGAGGAAGACCAGACCGGCATGGGCATCGAACAGCGTGGGCGAGTCCGTGACCGCAGCGCCTACGGGCCGCGGTACTACTCGCCTTTCGGCTTCGGGTACTACGGGTACGGGTATTCGCCGTACCGGTACGGCTATTCGCCCTACGGCTACGGGTACGGCGGCTACGGGCTGGGATACAACAGCTTCTACGGCATCGGCTATCGTCCGGTCGTGGTGTCCGTCGAGCCGCGCGTGGAATCCCCCCGGGGAAGGCTGGTCCGGGGCCAGGGATATACGCGCAGCGGTGGCAGGCTGCCCAGCGGGGTCGCCACGGTGGGACGTGACGGCGGAGGCTCTTCGGTCGGCGTCTCGTCCGGCGGAGGCGGCGGGTCGCGGAGTTCGACCGGCCGCACCGCGCGCAGGCGGGGAGGTGGCAGCTAGCGAAGCCGGAAACGGTTCGGGCTGGCGCCGGGAGAGCGCCGGGAGATACGTTTCTCCCGGCGCTTTTCCTTTCCTCCCGACAGGATTCCTCGTGCGAGCAACCACTGTGTTTCTGGTAGCGATCCGCCGAATGGCCCGTGATCGTTTCCGCATTCGGCGAATGCACCGGGCCGTTCATGCCGCGGCGATCACGGCCTTGGTGTCCATCGCGGCGGCCGTGCCCCCCCTCTCCGCCCAGAACGGCCAGAACGGCCAGAACGGGCAAACCGTCGCCGCCTCCCGCGTGGACGTGGCGCCGGTCCTGGACGGAATCTTGGACGAGCCGGTCTGGAGGGCGGCCGAAGCCATCGACGCATTCGTGCAGCAGGAGCCCGACGAGGGAGCTCCCGCCTCCGAGCGCACGGAAGCCCGCATCCTGTACGACGGGGAGAACCTCTACATCGGGGTTCGGGCCTTCGACTCGGAGCCGGACGCCGTCATCGCCACCGAGATGCGGCGCGATTCCGACCGAATCCTGGAGGAGGACAACTTCCAGATCATCCTCGACACCTTCAAGGACTTCCGCTCCGCCTACATGTTCGTCACCACGCCCCTGGGGGCGAAGCTGGAGCAGCAGGTCTTCGAGGAGGGCGAGGGAGGAAGCCGGCGCGGCTTCGGGGTGGCGACCAACATCAACAAGGACTGGGACGGGGTCTGGCACGTCGGCGCGCGCCGAACCGACGACGGCTGGGCCGCGGAGATCGCAATTCCGATGGTCACCCTGCGCTTCCCCGACCAGGAGCGCCAGGAGTGGGGCGTCAACTTCATGCGCAACATCCGCCGCAAGAACGAGCAGGCGTTCTGGGCGGGCATCCCGAAGCCCTACACCCTTACGCGCGTGAGCCTGGCCGGCAGCCTGACCGGCCTGGAGTCGCTCAACCGGGGCATGGACCTGCGCGTCAAGCCGTTCGTCTCCGGGGGCGCGGCGCGGGTGTCGCAGGCGGGCATCGTGGAGAATGACGGGCAGCGAGAAGTCGGGTTCGACATCAAGTACGGGGTGTCGGCCGGGCTGAACCTGGATCTCACGTACAACACCGACTTCGCCCAGGCGGAGGTCGACGACGAGCAGGTCAACCTGACCCGCTTCGCCCTCTTCTATCCGGAGAAGCGCGAGTTCTTCCTGGAGAACGCCGGACAGTTCAACGTCGGCACCAACAGCGCCTTCCAGCGCGTGGCCGACCTGTTCTTCAGCAGGCGCATCGGCCTGTCCGCGACGGGCGACCCCATCCCCATCCTCGGTGGCGCGCGGCTGACCGGGAAGGTGGGTCGCAACAACATCGCCATCATGGACATCCAGACCGACGGCCTTCCCGGCGACGTGGGGCAGGGCATGGGGGGCCGCGACGGCGAGAACTTCTTCGTGGCCCGCTACAGCCGCGACATCATGGCGCGCTCCAAGGTGGGCGCGCTGGTCATCAACAAGCACGTGGGCGACGGCCACTACATCAACCGCACCTTCGCCGCCGACATGACGCTGGCCCCGCACCCGGCCTTCCTGGTCAACAGCTTCATCGCCAAGACCTCGACGACCGGGGTCACCGACGGCCAACTCGCCGGCTACATCCGCCTCGGCTGGCTGGACGAGGACTGGAACGTCTACGGCGAGTACGCGGATTTCCAGGACAACTTCAACCCGGAGGTAGGCTTCCTGCCGCGCAACGGGATCCGCATCAGCAAGATCCACCTGGAGCGCAATCCCCGGCCGGGCCGCTTCGGCGTGCGCGTCTTCGACCCGATGGTCAACATCACCTACACCACCGACCAGAACAATCGGCTGGTGACGCGCCGCATCCACAACATGCTGGGGACGAGGCTCCAGAACGGCGCATACATCAACATCTGGTACAATGCCAACCTGGAGGTGCTCGACGATCCCTTCCACGTGCGGCCCGATGTCGTCGTGGAGCCGGGCACCCACCGCTTCGGCGACTGGCGCTTCTCGTTCAACAGCGACCCGTCGCGCCGGCTCTACGGGACCGTCTACTACTCTCCGCAGACCTTCTTCGACGGCGACCGCACCGACTACAGCGCGAGCGCGGGCTTCAGGCTGACCAGCCAACTGGCCGCCGAGGGGGCGTTCACGCGCAACGACGTGAGACTGCCCGGGGGTGACTTCAGCGCCGACATCGCCTCATTTCGCGTCGACTACGCGCTCTCCCCGACGATGACGCTGCGCACCGTGACGCAGTACAACTCGCTCACCGACCAGTGGAGCACGGCGGCCCGCTTCAACTACATCTACCGGCCGGGCAGCGACATCTACATCGTCTACGACGAACTGCGCCGGAACGACTACGACGAGTTCGGCCGGTACAACGAGTTCGCGTCCTTCCGCGAGCGGCAGCTGATCGTCAAGGTCACGTACCTGTTTTCGCGGTAGGGCGTCTTCTCACGACAATCTCTTGTCCACGGGGAGGAGAGGTCCGGGTTGATTCAGCCCGCTGGTAGGGATCGAGCCACGCGAAGACCCAGGCCGTCGCTATCCCGGTTGGTCCATGGGCCAGGCCAGTAGTAACTACGCTTCGCTGCCCTTACGGTCCAAGGGTAGTAGTCAAACGCGCCACCTCTGTGGACGGGACGTTCGCACACGTTGCCTCTCCACCAGGGAGAGTCCTCCTGCCGCGCCGTTCCATCACCCGGATTGCCTTCGTGGGTATCGTTCCAGCAGTCTGCCACCCATTCGGCGACGTTCCCAAGCATGTCATGGAGTCCGAACGGATTCGCAGGGAATGTCCCGACAGGGACCGTGGAGACGTCGTCCCACTCGCTGCCGCAATCCATGCACACCGCCCTTCCCGAGCCCAACTCGTCTCCCCACCACCGTGCCGTGGTTGTGCCGCCGCGGGCCGCATACTCCCATTCCGCCTCGCTGGGGAGCCGATACGCTTCCCCGGTGACTACTCGAAGCCATTCGACGTATTCTGCGGCATCCGGGCGCCCCACATGGATTACAGGACGGTCTCCTCGACCCCAGCCCTCGTCGGGGGGCTCGTAGCTACACCCTCCGGCCTCCACGCACTGGTCCCACTCCGCGAACGTCACTTCGTACTTGCCGATGGCAAACGCCTGCGAAATCGCCACCCCGGTCGCGGGCGTTTCTGCTGCAGCCATCCAGTCAGGTTGGGTCGGCGCCAATTCGAAGCCTTCCTCCTCGTTGCGGCCCATCACGAAGGAGCCCGGCGGAAGCTCCACCATCAGCGGACACGCGGGGCAGTCGCGGAACTCCCGGAGTGGAGCTTCCCGCGACGCTGGTGTGTCAGCGCTATCGGGTCCGCACGCGACGACAATCGCCGCCAGCAACCACCCCGGCATCCGCAGCATCAGCAAGTGTACGTGCAGCAGTTCTCGGTAGTCTGAGTGAACTCCCCAAACTTGCGTCATGCGGGACCGCCGGTGTGTTCCGCGATGAGGAAGCGCCAGCGCAGCTGCAGCCCGAACCAGAGCAGGGAAGCGACGGCCAGGATCAGGGTGCCGAGCGCCGAGCTGAGGAGCGCGACCTTGATGCCTCCCGCCACCAGTGTCGCCCGGACCTCGCCGGCCAACTCGATGAACTGGAAGGTGATGATGATGCCGACCAGCGTGCCCAGCACGCCGCTGATGGCCGCGAACCCTCCCCAGAACAGGATGGCGTCGATCCAGGCCTTGGCGTGCCGGCCCGGCATGGCGTTGCGCCACACCAGCGCGAGCGACCAAAGCGCGAGGGCGACGACCACCAGCAGCGAGAAGGTGAGCGGCCAGCGGATCACGCCGAGGGCTCGAAAGGCTTCCATCGCGGTCATGACGATTCTCCCAGGGATGCGGGTTGGTGTGGACGCGCAGGGTCGAACGCCGCCGGCGTCCCGGTGCGAGTGTCCGGCAAGGGGCGGCCCAGCAGCTCGGCGTGCGCGCTGGAAACGAGTGCGAGCCAGTGTGCGGGAATGAACCAGGCCAGCCCTCCGGCGAGGGCCAGGAGCAGTGAGATCGAGAGCAGGACGCTGCTCGCGGCCAGCCATTCGAGCAGGAGCGATCCGGCCAGTCCGGGCTCGGCCTCCAGAACCCCGGCGAGCCGGAAGAGGTCGACAAGGGCGCCGAAGATGCCGGTGGCGAGCGTCAGGCCGGACAGGAACAGGATCACGCGGAGGTTCGCTGCCGGATCCTGGTGGTCGCGCTTGACCCACAGCCTGAACGAGAGCGTGGCGATAGCTGCGAACAGGAGTGTGCCCAGCCCGAGAACCGGCCACAGGAAGGGCGACGCATGACCGAGCCAGTCGGCCCGCAGGAGCAGGAATGTCTCCGCGAAGAGCACGACCGCGGTGGCGAGGGCCAGCGCCGACCGTTCGATGGTACGCAGGCGGCCGGGGCTGAAGTGGCGGGTGAGGCGACGGTAGTGGGAGGCGTGCAGCCGATCGAGTTCGCGTAGCGTCGCCCCGTCGGGCACGAGGGCGTCCAGCGCACGGGCGCGAGCCTGCTCCGGCGGCATGCCTCGGGCTTCGAGTTCGCCGGAGAGCGCCTCGAGGTCGAACTCGAGTTCGCGCAGGATCCTGAGGCGGTCCGGAATGGGCACCATCAGGTCCTGGTCCAACCGGCGAAGCGTCGGCTGGAACGCGCTCACGCCGGAACCTCGCGCGCGCGGCGAAGCATCCGCATGAGCCCGGCCAGAATATCCTCAACCCGGTCCGTCTCTCCACTGAGGTGCCGGCGACCGAGATCGGTAAGCGAATAGACCTTCTTCCTCCGGCCTGCCCCGCTCGACCACCGGCCCCGGATGAATCCATTCGCCTCCATCCGATGCAGGATCGGATACAGGGTGCCGTGCCGGAACCGGAAGACTCCGTTGCTGTGCGCCTCCACATCCAGCGCGATCTGGTAGCCGTGTCTGGGCCCCTCCCGCAGGGCGGCGAGGACCAGCAGCTCGTGGATTCCCCGGGCGAAGCCCTGCGCGTCGAATTCCTGGTCGCCGGGGGTGCCTGGCTTGCTCATGGCTGGACTTGTCTCCGTGGGTGCTGTGCGAGTTCCGGCTCTTCCGCCTGGTTGAATGTGATGTCTCGCACGAGACGAAAACCAAACGTGTTGTAGCGGTCGCTCCAGGGGCCTGGATGGGAGAAGCTGCGGAACGCAGCCGTTACCATCCATGAATAGGATGACCAATGACCGCCTCGCTTGACAGGCCGGATGCAGGCGCCGTCCTGCCACCATGGAGAATCTTCCGTCCTGGCGGAGCCGTCACCGGGATTCCCTTCATGAGTGTCATTCCAGCAATCGGCAACCCATTCCCGCGCATTCCCGAGCACGTCGTGGAGTCCGAACGGGTTGGCCGGAAACGATCCGGCGGGAGTCGTGGTTCGGAGTTCCCAATCCCCTGGACAGCCTTCGCAGGTGACCATGCCGGCACCGGGTCCGTCCCCCCAGTAGCGGGTTGTCGTCGTGCCGCCTCGCGCGGCGTATTCCCACTCCGCCTCGCTGGGCAGGCGGTAGGTCTGACCGGTGAGTTCGCTGATCCATGTGATGTACTGGTCGACATCGGGATGGGCGAGGTTGATCACCGGCCGGTCGCCGCGGCCCCAGCCGTTGTCGTCGGGCACATACGTGCATCCTCCGGCGTCGACGCAGGCATCCCATTCCCGCAACATCACCTCATACTTTCCGATTGCGAAGGGATACGCGATTCGAACCTCGGTGGGCGGTTTCTGCGCCTCCACCATCCACTCGGGTTGCGGCGGGTTCCCGGGATCCGGCTTCTCGTGCGCGCCGCCTCCCATCACGTACTCGCCCGGGGCCAGTTCGACCATCAAGGGGCATTCGGGGCAATCGCGAAACTCGTGAAATCCGGACGATGCCGGGACCGGCGGGTTGGCGGACGCACCGCCTTCGGTCAGTTCGAGTGTCGGTGCCTCCGCCGGATCCGATGCGATAGGCCGGACCAGTCGGAAGCCGGTCATGGTCTCGCGCTCGTTCCATGGGCCCGGATGGTAGAACTCCCGGAACGCGGCCGTCACGGACCACGAGAAGGATGACCAACTGCTGCCTCGCTTGACAGGCCGTTCACAGGCGCCGTCCTGCCACCATGGAGAATCTTCCGTCCTCGCGGAGCCGTCGCCGGGATTCCCTTCATGCGTGGCATTCCAGCAGTCCGCGACCCATTCCGTCACGTTCCCGATCGTGTCGTGGAGCCCGAACGGGTTGGCCGGGAATGATCCTGCGGGAGTTGTGTTCCTGAGATTCCATCGGCGGCCCGGACAGCCCTCGCAGGTCATCATGCCGGCACCGAGGCCGTCCCCCCAGTAGCGGGTTGTCGTCGTACCTCCGCGCGCGGCGTATTCCCACTCCGCCTCGCTGGGCAGGCGGTAGGCCTGGCCCGTGCGCTCGCTGATCCATGTGACGTACTGGTCCACATCGGGGCGGGCGAGGTTGATCACCGGCCGGTCGCCGCGCCCCCAGCCGTTGTCGTCGGGCACATACGTGCATCCTCCGGCGTCGACGCAAAGGTCCCATTCCCCGAACGTCACTTCATGTTTGCCGATGCCGAAGGAGTACGCGATTCGCACCTCGGTGGGCGGGTTCTGTGCCTCCACCAGCCACTCGGGCGGAGGCGGGTTCCCGGGATCCGGCTCCTCGTGCGCGCCCCGCCCCATCACGTACTCGCCCGGAGGCAGTTCGACCATCACGGGGCATTCCGGGCAGTCGCGAAACTCACGGAATCCGGACGATGTCGGGACCGGCGGGTTCGCGGCCGTACCGTTCTCCGTCGTCGGCTCCCGATCGGAATCCGCATCGGTCAGGCGGTATAGCGACACGATCGGCTCGCCGGTTTCCTCCAGGCGAAGACCCGCGAAGATGGAATCGGAGATGAACGCAACGGGAACCCCGGGCAGCTCGAATGAGCCCGCGTATCCTCCGGAGGAATCGAGGATGTCGACGAAGCGGGGCGTCATTCCGTCCGCACTTCGCGTCACCCACAGCCGGCCTCCGGGAGCTGCGACCATGCTCAGCACCGGCGAGACCTGCTCCTCGTATCCGACCGCGGCCACGATATCCTCCGCCTCCAGCCCGAAGCGCCGCATGAACATCCCATAGGGACCGGGGCCGAACTCGGCACCTCGAACGGCCATCTGTCGCGTGACGTCGATCGGGTCCACGGACCGTCTTATGCTCGCCACCACCGAGCCGCCGGCATGCTTGTCGATGCGATAGCCCGGCCCGTTCAGGAAGAAGATGGAGTCTCCCCGGTGCGTCCAGATGACCGAGGGCGCGAGCACCCGGGGCCCCGGAAAGGATCCGCCGCCGAACTCCATGACCGCCAGTTCCATCGGGACTTCGTGCAGCGTCGTCGTGGTCTGCCCTCTCTCAACGACAAGTCGCTGCTCCGTGACCATTCCCGATGACGACGTGGCGCTCGTCACCGTGGCGAGCCAGTCGCTTCCGACCGCGAATCCCGGACCCCAGTAGGCCAGTTCCGGGCGCTGCTCGTTGAGGAGGTCGCCCTCGCTCGACCAGCGATTCAGGATCTGCCGGCCGGTGTCCCACACCGTGAGAGCCCCGTACGGGTCCATGGACACGGCGGCGGGATTGCGAAACTCTCCGGGTCCGTCCCCCTCGCGTCCGTAGGTGCCCGCATAGGCTCCCGAAGCGTCGAATGCCACGACTCTCTGCCCTGTCCAGTCCGCCACGTAGATCCGGTCTGTCATCGGATCAGCGGCCACGCCCCACGGAACCGCCGTAAGCGCGCTGTCGGGAGGTACGAGATCGACCGTTCGCACGGCTCGGATGCCAAGCATTTCGTCGGGGCCGTGGTTCTCGATGATGGTCACGCCCGCGGAATCGCGCGCAGGCGCGGCCTGGGTGTCACGCTGTGCCGGCTCGCACGAACCGATTGTCAGCGTCAGCAGGGCGGCGATCCATGGAATGCCGGTTTGCGCTGGGCGACGCTGCATGACGCCGCATGGCCGGATGAAGCGCGAACGCTTGCGCATTTCCGAAACCTCCTCCCGGGGACAACATATCGATAGCCGTCATATCAGACAACATTATATCGATTACCGATATATCATCGCAAGATCCGGGTGGAGCAGGGACGTGAACCCCGGCGGGTTTATCCGCGTCAGGAGTCCGTGGCGGTCAGTTCGATGTCACGGTTGACGCTGAGGCCGCATACGGAGCCGGTGATGGTCGCGGTCGGGATGGCGCCGCTGAGGGCGCTGTCGACCATCGAGATCTCGGAGGTGATGGTGTTGTCGAGATCGCAGCTGCCCGACCTGGTCCCGCTCGTCCAGCTGAACGAGCCGGAAGACGTGATGTTGATGGAAAAGCTGAAGTCTTCCAGCACAAGGATGACCGAGCCCGTCTGAGCCAGACCCGGATTGCTCTCCAGGACGAAGGTGGTGCCGCCGCCGGTGAACGTGCAGCCGCTGGGGGTCAGGGTGCCCGAAAGCTCCACCTCCAGGGAACCCCGGGCCTCGTCTATGGAGATCGTCGCACTTCCCGAGAACGCGGCTTGGCCGCCTTCGGCGCAGGGAGTGGAGGCGTCCAGGGGAAGTGGCGCTCCAGGCGGAACGACCGTGAGGATGTCCGGATCCGCCTGGAGGAGTATTCCCCCGTACGCCAGAAGGCTTCCACCGTACAGCCCCTGCACGAGGGCGTTGGCTTCGTCCTGGGTCATCTGGTCTTCGTCCGGCCCTGTAGAGTCTTCGCAGGCTGTCAGCGCCAGGGTGGTCGGGGCGAGCAGCAGAACGAGGAGGAGTTTGAGGGATATCGGCTGACGATTTGTGTTTGAGGACATTGTCCGAAGCTCCTGAGAATGGGATTGGCGGCATTCCCTTCCGCGGTAGTCCGATACGCGAAGAAGAGAACCCTGCCGCACGTCATCCTACCCTTTCCGGGATGGGATGGTTCGGACGCGCGGAGCAGGGATCGCCGTTTGACACTTACGGGTTTTGTTCGGTATCTTGTCGGCCCATGTCTCATGTGCCGAAGACGAAGCGGCGAGCGCTGGAGGCGCTGCGCCGGAAGATCCGCCGGATCGAGATTCCGGGCGAAGCCGGGGCGGCGTGCCTGTCGCTGGGCATCCCGGAAATCGATGGCGCCCTGCCCGGAGGCAGGCTGCGAGCGGGGTGCGTCCACGAGATTGGCGGGGACGAGGCCGCGACCGGTTTCTGCGCCGTCCTCCTGGCCCGTGCCGGCAGGGCCCCGGGGCCGCTCATGTGGCTGGCGCGCGGGGATGACCTCTATCTGCCGGGGCTGGTCCGGTACGGGATCGAGCCGGGGCGGTTGCTGGTCGCTTCCGGGCTGCGGCGGCGGGCCGACATGCTGTGGGCCATGGAGGAGGCGCTGCGCTGCCGGGCCCTGAGAGGGGTCGTGGCGGAGGTGGACACTCTCGACCGGGCAGCCTCCCGGCGCCTGATGCTGGCGGCCGAAGGCTCGGGGGTGCCCGGACTGGTGCTGTGGTCTGAAGTGGGGAGGGGAGAAACGCGGCGGGTAAGGGTCCCCACGGCCGACAGCCGGTGGCGGGTCACCACCGTTCCGGGCGCCGGGACGGCCCGGTGGCGCGTGGAGGTGCTGCACTGCCGGGGAGGGAGGCCGGGGTGCTGGGTGGTGGAGTGGGACGACGATGGGTGGCGCGCCCTGCCATTTGCGGCCCCGGTGCCTTCCGCGGCTGCCCGTGATCTTTCGCGCCGCGCCGGCTGACCCGACCTCAAGCCATGGGCGTTTTTTCCACCCCCCGCCGCATTG
>VYDD01000416.1 GCA_009843625.1 Gammaproteobacteria bacterium
GCACGGGCCAGGGCGGCGAAGAGCACGCCGAGGCCGGTGAGCGCGGTGAAGGCGTGGAGCACGGCGATGGCGAAGAGGGCGGCGAACATGGCGAGGGTGACGAACACGGGGAGGAGGGTGAGCACGACGAAGAGGGCGAGGAGTCGGGCGAGTATATCGCTGTTGGAGAAGCCTGGGATGAGACTCGGAGAGGCGCCCGCTTGATCCTCTCATTCGACGCCACGCGGGATGCGTTCGTCGGCACGGTCGAGAACGTGACACAACAAGTGCTCTGCGCCGTGCGCGTCGAGGTGCATCTGTCCACCGGAACGGAATTGGGGCCCACCGCGCGAACCGACCTTGCTCCCGGCGAATCCACGGAGGTGACGTTGATGACGGCAGGAGAGCTCTTCGACGCCTGGACGGCCCATCCCGAGGTTTCCGCCTGCGTCGGATGACGACTTCACGCACTCTTGCGGCGGCGGCAATGCACGAGCCGAGAGCTGAAAGCTGATTCCGCTACGGGGCGCCCTGCAGCCACCCCTGGACCAGCTGATGCGAGCCGATGACGACGCGCTCGACGAAGTAGAGGGTACCCATTGAAGCGTTGCCAGATAGCGGATCGAGCATCAAACGGGGGTCGCTATCCGCTCGACGTGGATCCGGCCGGCGTTCTTCATCGCCTGGGCAAGGTCGTAGGCCGCCTGAAGGCGATACCAGGTATCTGCGCCGCCTCCGAACGCCTTGTCCAGGCGGATCGCCATTTCGGGAGAGATGCCCGAACGGCCGTTGACAAGTTCCGAAAGCTGTTTGCGGCTAACTCCCAGCTTCCGCGCCCCTTCGGTGACGGTTAGCCCAGTGGCTCCAGACAATCATGGCGCACGGACAGGCCCGGATGCGGTGGGTTCTTCATCGACATGTCACCTTCCTCCTAGTGGTAGTCGGTCAAGTCGACATCCCTGACATCGCCACCGTCGAAGCGGAAGACCACGCGCCAGTTGCCGGACACCTTCACCGCCCAATGATCTGCGCGGTCGCCTTTCAGCGGGTGGAGCCCCAAACCCGGCAGGTTCATGTCCTCCGGCGTGGCCGCTACGTCCAAGCGGGCAAGGACCCGCTCGACCTTGGCGATCAGGCTCGGGGAAATCCGTCTCCGGTCTCCCTTTTCGAACAAGCGCTCGAGGCCTCGGTGGCGAAAGCCAAGTATCATTGGATGAGAACTGTAACGTATCACCGGTCACGCGACAACCGTGCCTCGCGGCAACACCTGATGGAGCTGAATCGGCCTACTACCTGTAGTAGAACACTGACACTCTTACACCGCTGGTAGTAGGCACAAACGATGACCAGGGACGATATGAACCCCAAGCCTGGTGGCGCCGTGACCGGCGGATCGGACAAGGACCGCCCCGCTACGGATCGCCGGGCATCCGCTCATGTGGCCCACCACACCGTCTCCGGGAAGTCGAGCCAGCCCCGGCTCCTGCGGCAGGATCTCCTGGAGATGGCCCGGCTGGACCGCTCGGTGCGTGCCGAACTCGCAGCGTCCGGCGCGCTCTTCAACGCCGGCTATGAACGTCGAATGGCTCGGGTGCACCGACGCAATGCCCGGCATCTTCGGCGAATCATCGAGTCGGTCGGATGGCCAGGTTCCGACGTGGTCGGTTCTGACGGAGCAGAGGCGGCCTGGCTGATACTCCAGCACGCGATCTCTGAGCCCGACCTGCTCCGTCGAACACTGCCACTCCTCACGGCGGCGGCACGAGAAGGGAAGGCGAATGCTGCGCACGCCGCCATGCTGGAGGACCGGATCCGCTTCTTCGAGGGGCGCCCGCAGCGCTACGGCACGCAGCTCGATTGGGACGCCGAAGGGCATCTCTCGCCGGGCGATGTGGAAGAGCCGCACAAGCTTGCAGAACGCCGGGAAGCGGTCGGCCTCCCGCCGCTGGAAGAACAAGTCGAGGGCGCGCGGAGCCGGGCGGCCGGCGAAGGGCAGCGACCTCCGGCAGATTGGCAAGCGTACGTGGACGCCCGTGACAAGTGGGCAGCCAATGCCGGGTGGCGCCCTGGCCTTTAGCTCCACGCCAGATCTTAGCCTTCCGGCACCTGAGTCCCGATTGCCGCGGTCACCAGCGGTGCGCGCGTGTGCGTGACATCCCGGAGGCTCCAACAGTACCTTCGACGTCGTCCTCTGAAACGTTCGCGCCTTCCGTTGCCTTCGCCGGTCAGGAGGATCGGGTCATGTCCCGCCCGGAACCCGCACTCACGCGCTGCCGCCCTCCATCGATTGTCGATGAGTTCGAGGTTCCGTACATCGTCAGGGCCTCTGTATCGTGACGTCCCGTCCCTCCGTGTCTCCCAAGGCACGCGTCGCGGCGCTGGCCCGTGATGACAAGTGGTTTCTGGGGGGGCTGGACGGCGTGGTTTGGGCGCCGCCGTTCCCGCGCCGGCTTCACCGGCCGGGGCTCTGGGATCCCGTGCACGTGCTGCAGCACGAGGTCGGTCCGGGGTTTTCGGTGGCCCTCGTGCGTCCCGACGGGCGGGAAAAACCCCTCCATGCAGCGAGGCGGAGGCCGGGCGGCCGCGAGCCGGCCGCGCTCAGGTGGCGGCCCGGGCGGCTGGACGCCGCGTGGTTGGATGAGCGAGGCGTCCTCGTCGAGGAGCGGCGCCAGGTGTTGCCGGGCGGAATCCTGGAATCATCCTGGCAGATTCCCCGCGGATTCGAGGGCCACCTGGTCGGCTTCACGGCGCAGCCGGCCGACGCGACCGACGGGGTGGGACCCACGGCTGACGGCGTTGGCTGGACGCGGGTCGTGTCGGACCGGCGCGGGCAGGAGCTGGTCCTGCGCATGGAACTCACGGGCTCCGGTTCTCCCCTGTGGCGGAGCATCGTGCCGTCCGAGGGGCGTAGCGAACCCGAATGGCGGCATTCGCCGTTTGCGGAAGATGGGATTGGCGCGGCGGGGACCGCCGACGGCGCATCTGGTGCGGCGCGGGCAAACGCGGCTTCCGACTCTGTGTCCGGCGCGGGCTCGGCTCGCGGCGCGGCGCTCAACCTGGAGTCAGACCCGGACGCGCGTCGCTCCGGGTGGATCTGGCTCGCAGTCGCCCTTCCGCTGGCGGAGATCGACGAGGGCGGTCTGGCGACCATCCGATTAACTATCGGCATCCGGCCCACCGGAGCGCGGTACCCGGCTTCAAGGTCCTCGGTACCCCGGCCAACGACCTCCTCGACGCCCCCGGCTGACGAGACTTCTCCATCCTCCCCCTGGGAGTCCTTCTTCGACGGTTTTCCCCACTTTCAGTGTGGCGATCCATACCTTGACCGTTATTTCGACTACCGCATCCATGGCCTCGGGCTGAACCGCATCGAGGGTCGATGGGGCCCGATCCGGCACCCCGCCATCGCCGAAGGCCCCGAGTACTTCCACGTGCCCATCACCTACAGCGCGCAGTGCCACATGATGGAGATGCGCTGGCGGCGGGGCGGGCGCGAGGCGTGGGGCTCGCTGTTGAACTTCGTCCAAAACCAGAAACCCAACGGCTCCTTTCACGGGCGCCTCTATCCCGAACGCCTCGAGGGAACCGACTTCTATCACGCCAACTGGGGCGACGCGCTGCTCGCCGTCGACGACATGCAGCCCGATGAGGCGGCGCTGGCGCGCTGCTACGAAGGCCTGTCCCGCTACGCCCGCTGGCTGGCCACGGCGCGCGACCCGGAGGGGTCCGGGATGTTCACGGTCACGAACCATTTCGAGACGGGGCAGGAGTACATGTCGCGCTACATGGCCGTGGACGAGGAGGCCGACGTGGCGGGGTGGCGTCCGCGGCTCCGCCTCAAGGGGATCGACGTCACGGTGTACGCGCACCAACTGTTCCGCGCCCTCGGCTCGGTGGCGAGGCGTCTGGAACGGCCGGGCGACGAGGCCGAATGGCGGGGGCTCGCGGACTGTTCCTGGGAGGCGATCGACGAACGCATGTGGTCGGCGGAGGCCCGGCTGTTCACCGACGTGGACGGGCGCACCGGCGAACGTACCGGCGTGAAGGCGGCGGTGGGGTTCTACCCGCTGCTCACCGGACGCGTGGGCGGTGCCCGCCTCGACGCCCTGCTTGACCACCTCGAAGATCCCCGTACCTTCGGCACCCCCTTCCCCCTGCCGTCGTCCAGCGTGGACGATCCGCGCTTCTCTGCGGAGGGCATCTGGCGCGGAAAACGCCGCAACTGTCCCTGGAACGGACGGGTGTGGCCGATGACGACGAGCCACGTGATCGAAGGGCTGCTACGCTGCTGGCGCGGCGGCAGCGAGCGGGCGGGCAGGCTCGCGGCCGACATGCTCATCCGCTTCGCGCGCATGATGTTCACGGATGGCGATCCCGGCCGGCCCAACTGCTTCGAGCACTACAACCCGTACACGGGTCGCGCCTGCCACTTCCGGGGCATCGACGACTATCAGCACTCCTGGATCATCGATCTGATGGCGCGCGGATTCGCCGGGCTTCACGTGGATGCGTCGGGCATAGAGGTGCGGCCGCTACCGGATGGTCCCACCCGCGTGTCGCTGGGGCCGGTCATCGCGCGAGGCCGGACGCTGCATGTCGAAGTGGAACCCGGGGGAGTGAGCATCTCCGTGGACGGCGAACAGTTTGGAGGATCGCGTAGCGAGCCCCTGCGGGTGCCGTGGGCTCCGTGAGTCGTGCCGGGCAGGGCGTCGTGCTGCGCGGCGTGGGGAAGCGGTTCGGCGATGTCGTGGCTCTGGAGCCGATGGACCTCGAGGTCCGGCCCGGAGAGCTGATGGTGCTGGTGGGGCCATCGGGATGCGGCAAGAGCACGCTGTTGCGCCTCATCGCCGGGCTCGAGGCACCTACCTCGGGAGAGGTGTGGATCGGCGGACGGCGAGTGGACGATGTCGAGCCGGGCGCGCGCGACGTGGCGATGGTGTTCCAGAGCTACGCGCTCTATCCGCACATGACCGTCGCCCGGAATCTCGGCTTCGGCCTGCGCGTGCGCGGAACTCCGCACCCGGAGCTCGAGCGGCGCGTCGCGGAGACCGCCGGCGCGCTCGGGCTCGGAGACCTGCTGGAGCGGAAGCCCGGTCAGTTGTCGGGGGGTCAGCGCCAGCGGGTGGCCCTCGGACGCGCCATGGTGCGCGATCCGGGCGTGTTCCTGTTCGATGAGCCGCTGTCGAACCTGGACGCGGAACTCCGCCTGCGCACGCGCGACGAGATCGCCGCCCTGCACCGGCGGCTGGGCACGACGATGATCTTCGTGACCCACGACCAGGTGGAAGCGCTGTCGCTCGGCGAGCGGGTCGCGGTCATGGATCGCGGTCGGCTGCAACAGGTGGGCACGCCGGACGAAGTCTATCGACGACCGCACAACCTGTTCGTGGCGGGCTTCGTGGGGTCGCCGCCCATCAACCGCATCCCGCTGTCCCGCGATGACGGGGGACGCCTTGCGGGAGGTCCTTTCGCCCTCGCGGGGCCGGCGGGTCCGGATCGGGCCACGCTGGCGGTGCGGCCGGAGGATCTCGCGGTGGCGACGCCCGGAGAGGCTGATGGCGACGCGTCCGGTGGGGAGGCCGATTCGAGCACGGTCAGCGGCTCGCGCGACGCCGGCGGCTCAACTCCGACCCAAGCCAGCGGTTCGGCCTACTCCGGCGACTTCCGGGCAACGGTGCTTCGCGTGGAGGCGCTGGGCAGCGAGCAGCGCGTGCATCTGGACGGTCCGGGCGATGCCGCCTGGGTGGCGCGCGCATCGCCCGCGCTGCGGGTTGCCTCCGGCGACCGGGTGAGCGTTTCCGTCGATTGGGAGCGCAGCCACCTGTTCGGCCCGGATGGCCGCCGCCAGGAGGGCGTGTCGAGACCGGCGGAGCAGGGGGTATCGCGATGAGGAGCAGGCGGTGGCAGGACTTCGTGCTGGCCACTGTCGTCCTGGCGACGCTCGTTCTCATGGCGGCAGCCTGCTCTTCCGGCGAACCAAGCACCACGTTGCGCGTGGCGCTCTGGGCCGGAGGCCACGAACTGGAGATCGAGCGGCAGGTGGCCGACCGCTACGAGGCGTTGCACCCCGGCGTGCGGGTCGTGCTCGAGTCGGCCCCCAACGGATACGAAGAGCGGCTGCTGACCTCGATCGCGGCCGGGCGGCCGCCCGACGTCTACCTGCTCGACTCGCCCGACATCCCCACCTTCGTGGAGCGCGGGCTGGCGCTGGATCTCACGCCCTACGGCGAGGCGCTCGGTTTCCGGCCGGATAGCGTCTTCGCGCAGGTGGCGGACGCGTTTCGCCGGGGCGAATCCATGTTCGCGCTGCCGAAGGACTTCACGCCGATGGTCCTGTACGCGAATCGGCGGGTGCTGGCGGACGCGGGGGTGGATAATCTGCTGCCGGTCGCTTCGGCGCCCACGCCCGGCTGGACGTGGACGGACTTCCGGCGGGCCGCCGAAGCCGTGGTCGCCGACACCGGCGGCGATGGCCGGGCGGACGTGTTCGGGTTCGACTTCCCGCGCAACCTCTACCAGTGGATTCCGTTCGTGTGGTCGGCGGGAGGCGACATCCTCGCGCCCGGCGGCAGCGGGACGGCAGGGTACCTGGACGGACCCGGAGCGCTGGAGGCCTACCGCTTCCTCACGGGCCTGGCGGAGGATGGCCTCACCCCGGGGGCGCAGTTCGTCCAGCAGGGAGATCCGGCGCGCGAAGCGCGCTTTGCGTCGGGGGGACAGGCGTTTCTCCTCTCTGGCCACTGGACGCTTCCGGTGTTCCGGGATCTGGTGGAGGCAGGCGCGCTCGACCTGGCCATCGTCCCGATTCCGCACCACTCCTCCCAGGCAGTGGCGACCAGCGTGCTCTACGCCTCGGGGTGGGCCGTGGCGCCCAACGCGCCGAACCTGCGCCGGGCCATTGACCTGGCCGGCTTCCTCGCCTCGCCGGAAGCGCAGCGCATCCGGGCGCGGTCGGGGCTCGCCATTCCCTCTCGGATGGATGTGGCGGCGGAGATTGCGGCAGCGGATGCCACGGGGGTCGAGGACGCGTTCATCGCGCTGGTGGAGGGCGCGCGCATGACCTGGGGCGCCCAGGTGCGCGACTTCTCCCGCATCGAGGCGCTGGCGGTGGAGATCATGGACCGCCGCCTGGTGCGGGGGGAGGCGCTCGCATCGAGTGCCGCGGATGTGGCCCGCCGCATCGACGCGGAGTTCGGGTGGTAAGCGGGGTGCGTCAGCCGGTTCTGGACTCCCTCGCCGCCGTCGTGCTGGCGGCCGGCCTCGCGCTCGTCCTGGTCGTGGCCGCGGGCCGGCTGGAAAGTGCGCGGGTCGGCGCGGCCGAAACCGAGGCGCGCATGGCGGCCGCGCTGTGGGAGCAGGAGGGCGGCGGCGCCGATGCCGTGGCCGGGCTGCTCGGCGAGCGGGCGACGATCACCGGCGCTGACGCCGGTGGCGCCGGACCCGGACCGGGGGCGTACGCCTACGAGGCCGGCGCGCTCGAGCCTGCCGTCCGGATCGCGGTCACGCCGCCTCCCGCAGATGGTCCCCGTGGTGCTCTCCCGGTCACAGCCATCGCCATCGCGCTTGCGGGTCTGATGGTTGTCACGGGGTGGGTTCTGGCCCGGCGCCGCGGGCCCACGCGCACGCGCTACCCGGTGGGCATCGCGTTCTTCTCCCTGGGCTGCATGGGCCTGACGGCGGTCGCCGCCGGACGGTGGGCGGATGGCGAACTCAGGTCGCTGAGCGCCGGTACCGCCGCGCAGGGCGCGCGCGCCGTCGAAATCGCCCTGGCGACTGGCGCGGGTCCGGACGGCGCCGCCCGGGTCGCTCAGCTCCCGTGGGCGCAGGACCCGTCGCTCGACTCTCCGACCGAGCAGTGGACCATGCCGGCCGCGGTCGCGGCAGCCATCGCCGCCTCGCCCGAACGAGGCGCCCGGACGGCCTCCACGACGCTCTCCGCGATGCCCGAACGCGATGTGGAGACCGTCGCCCCGCCATCACCCACCGCTCAGGACGCTTCCGCGGGTACACCTACCATCGCGCCGCACACGGTAGAAGCGGACGGCGCCACCTGGCACGTGGCCCGCACCGCCGACATCCACGTCGCCTTCCTCGGATACGAGCGCACGGCCTCTCCCGCGCTCGCGCTGGCGGCTGCGGGCGGTCTCGCCGGCCTGCTGGTAGTGCTGGTCCTCCACCTCGTGCAGCTCGCGTCGCGCCCCCGCGCCTTGCGCCGAACGCTGGCCGCGTGGGGACTCCTCACGCCGGCTGCGGCCCTCATCCTCGCCTTCACCCTCGGGCCTCTCCTCTTCTCGCTGTGGATCTCGCTGCACGAATGGCGTCTCATCGACCCCGCACCCCTCTTCCTCGGTTTCGACAACTACGCGGCGCTGCTCCGGGACCGGGAGTGGTGGTCGGCGATAGGGAACACGGCGCTGTTCACGCTGCACGTGCCCGTGGCGATGGCCATCGCCCTCGCTCTCGCGATCCTGACCCGGGGATCTCGCCGTGCGTTGCGCTGGGCCCGGCTCGCCCTGTTTCTGCCCGGCATCACGAGCGTGGCGGCGATTGCGGTGGTCTGGAAGTGGCTGCTGAGCGACCAGTACGGGCTGGCGAACCGGGGTCTCGAGCGCGCCGGACTCGGGTCCGTCCCGTGGCTCACCTCGCCCGACACCGCCCTCGCAAGCCTCATGATCATCGGCATCTGGATGGTCGCGGGCTATCAGATGGTGGTCTTCCAGGCGGGTCTCGCCGCCATCCCGCGCGACTGGTACGACGCGGCCCGGGTCGACGGCGCGGGGTCGTGGCAGCGCTTCCGCCACATCACGCTGCCGGGCCTGCGCCACACCCTGTTCTTCGTGCTGGTCACGTCGATCATCGGCTCCTTCCAGGTCTTCGGGCTCGTCTACGTGATGACCGAAGGCGGCCCGCTGGGCGCCACCGACGTCGCCGTATACCACATCTACCGGGAGGCGTGGGAGTTCCTGCAGTTCGGCAACGCGGCCGCGATGAGCTGGCTCCTTTTCGCCGTCGTGTTCGCCGCCACCTGGCTGCACTTCCGCTTCCTCGATGCGCGCCGGGCCCATGGCTGACCAAGCCGTCGTACCCCGGATGGCCCGCGGGCTGCTGCTCGCCGGGGCGTGTCTCGTCATGGCGTCGCCCTTCCTGTGGATGGGGCTGACGAGCCTGATGGGACAGCTCGAGGTCTTCTCCGGCGGGAGCATCCTGCCGCAGGCGCCTCGCTGGTCGAACTATCCCGAGGCGCTGACGGCGCAGCCCTTCGGACGCTACTTCCTGAACTCGCTGGTGTTCGCGACCGCGGTGGCGGCGGGCCAGGTCGCGACCTCGGCCGGCGCCGGATACGCCTTTGCCCGGCTCGACTTCCCGGGACGGGAGGGGCTCTTCATGCTCTTCCTGTCGACGATGATGGTTCCGGCGGTCGTCGTCCTCATCCCCCGCTTCCTCGTCATTGACGCCCTGAACTGGATCGACACCTACCAGGGGCTCATCTCGACCGAGCTGGTCTCGGTTTGGGGCATCTTCCTGATGCGACAGTACTTCCGAACCGTGCCCCGGGAGCTGGAGGACGCGGCGCGCGTGGACGGCGCCGGGCACCTGCGCATCTTCTGGAGCGTCGCCCTGCCGCTCGCGAAGCCCGCCGTGGCCACGCTCGCACTGTTCGCGTTCGTCGATGCGTGGAAGAACCTGCTGTGGCCGCTCCTGGTCACGCGGTCCATGGAAATGCGCGTGGTCGAGGTGGGGATCGCCGCGTTCCATTCGACCTACGAGATCACCTGGCCCTACCAGATGGCGGCCGGCGTCACCGCGGTCCTGCCCATCGCGCTCCTGTTCCTGTTCACCCAGCGGTACTTCGTGCGGGGGATCCAGTTGGAGGGGATCAGGTAGCGTGCGCGTCGGGGCCTTGGAGGCGCGTCGCTGGGCCGGCCTGGTGTTCGCAGCCGGGCCCGACGAGGGCATCGGCCTTCGCCTCGTCTTCACCACACCGGATGGTCAGCGCCGAGACCTGGAGGACTGGTACTGGATGGTCTCCCGCGTCGGCCCCCACGCACCCGACGGCAGCTACGCGCGCATGGAGTTCGACCTCGCGGCCGAACCGTCGCCCGCCTCCCGCCCCCGGGAGAGCACGCTGATTCTGGAGTGGTCGCGCCGGCAGGACGCCGTGGCGCTGCGCGCGGTGGCGCGGGCGCCGGGCCGCGTGGAGTTGGTGGGCGATGCTCCCTGGGATTGGAAGGCGCGGTGGGAGGAGGCGCCCGACGGGTGGCGCGCGGCGCTCGAGGACGTGGAGATTGCCGCTGCCTTCGAGCCTCGCGCGGAAGGGCGCGTAGCCACCGTGGTCTCCTGGGGGCGGAGAGGGGCGCCATCTGGGTCCGCGGGACCGGATGATGCACTTCCTGGAGCGGAAAACGCCGTCCTGGCTCACGCCCGACGCCTTCTCCCTGGGCTGGACAGCTGGATCGATGACGCGCGCGCCGACTGGGAGGGCCGCCGACCTCGTTCGTCAGGAGCCGCGGAAGGACTGATCGGTGCCGTAACGAACAACCTGATGTGGACCGTCCTCCTGCAACCGGAAACCGGCCGCCTCTACGCCCCGGCCGGCCGCCGCTGGATCTTCCCGAAGCCGGCGGACGGAGGATCAGGAGACGGCGGACCCACGAACAGCGAACGGAAGCGAGCGCCGGGTCCGGACGACTGGACGGTCTTCGGGTGGGATTCCTTCTTCAACGCCCTCGCGATCGCCACCGTGTCGGGACGCCTGGCTTGGGACGCCCTGCTTGCCGGAGTCGAGTCGCGCTACCCGAACGGGAACGTGCCCAACTGGAGGAGCCGGCGCGGCGGGACGCCCGACCGTTCCCAGCCGCCGGTAGGGTCGTTCGCGGCGCTGAAGCTTTATCTCACTTGCCCTGACGTGGACGCGCTGGCTGCCGCCTGGCCCAGGCTCCGAGCGTGGAGCGACTGGTGGGTGGCCGACAAGCGTGGACGCCCGCGCCGGGAGGGGCTCACCCCCGGGCTGCTCGCGTGGGGCTCGGATTCGGCGCTGGTTCCGCGGTTCGAGCAGCTTCCGGAATGGGAAGTGGGTGCCAGCGGCCACCAGCGCGCGGCGTGGGAATCGGGCCAGGACGACCTGCCGCTGTGGGAGGAAGCGGAATGGGATCCGGAGGTGGAAACCCTCGCCATGTCCGCCGTCGACCTCTGCAGCTACCGCGCCCTCGACCTCGAGTGCCTGTCACGAATCGCCCGCATCCTGGGCGATCCGATGGCCTCGCGACAGCTCGCGGACGAACGCCGCCGCCTCGTCGCGACGATCAACCGGGTGCTGTGGTCCGAGACTGCCGGTCTCTACCTGGACGAGTTGCCCGCGGGTCGGTCCCCGCGCATCGCGGCGTCGAACTTCCTGCCATTGATCGCGGGAGTACCGTCGGCGCGTCAGGCGCAGCGCATGGTCGGCGTGCTGCGCGATCCCGCTCGCTTCTGGGGAGAATGGGTCCTGCCCACGATCTTCCGCGACGACCCCGTGTTCGACGATCAGCAGTACTGGCGCGGCTCCATCTGGCCGCCCATGAACTACCTGGTGCTGCAGGGACTGCGCCGCTACGGCTTCGACGAGATCGCCAGTGAGCTCGCGTGGAAGGGCGCGCTCATGTTCCTCGCGGATCGGCGGCGGACCGGGTTCTCCCGCGAGAACTTCGACGCGCGCGATGGCCAGGGACGGGGCCATCGCTTCCAGAGCTGGGGACCGCTGTTCGCGGTTGGGGCCATTGAAGAGTTCGTCGACGCCAGCCCCTGGCGCGGACTGCGCATCGGCTCCCGGCTGCCCGCGATCGTCGCCCACGACACGGGAGGGGATGCGCCCACCGAAGCCGCGGGCGGCGAAGGCGTCCAGGCTCCGGTCTGGGCCCGCATCGAGGGACTTCGCGTGGCGGGTCGAGTACGCGCGGTCCAGCTGTCGCGATGAACGGGTGCCCGGGGCGGCCGGCTCGCCAGCGCTGGTCCCGAATCCGATGCAAGACCGAAAACCTGACAGAATGGCAGGTTTTGGGATGCTACTCGAGTGTCGCTGCCCTCAACGCCGCCAGATGTTCGTCGCTCAATCCGTCCATTTCGAAGAGCGAGACGCCGGCCGCCCCCGCAGCCCTCGCCGTGGACACCGCTTCGGCGAGCTGCCGGGGATCCAGCGACGGGAGATAGAGCCCCGCGCAGAGAGGCGGCCCCTCACGCCGCGCCAGAGCCGCGATCCCCTCCCTCACCCCATCCCCGATCCACGCGATGTCCTCCAGGTAGAACCCCTGGTAGAGCATCGGGAAGAAGCGGTCCAGGGGCCATTCGTCCCACGCCTGCCGCACCAGCGTGCGGGCGATGGTCGGCGTTGGGAAGACGGCCGCGGTGATCGGCTTGCCATGCCGGTGCACCGCCTCGGCGAGTCCCCGCACGGCTCCCGTCACGCTGTCCCACCGGAAACGGCGCCAGGCCTCGTCGGCCGGGGGGTCGGCAATCTCGAGCGGATCGCGGCCGTCGAGGGCGGCGAACTGCTCGCGGCACACGTCGCAGTAGCGCCTCAACAGAGGGACAAATCACGACAGGGAATCGTGTAACTACTTATGGGACTGCACGATCTGCGTTTCCTGCCGTTGTACTGGACCTTGCTGGACCGGGCCGCAAAAGCGGGAAAACCAGAGTCGATTGGCGGGACTCCCGCGACTCGTCTGAGGCACCAGTCGTGACCGCTCCGACCATCTCCTTCGGCGTTCAACAGCGCGGCCTCCCGGTGTCCGGTCCCGAGCCTAGGATGAGGGAACGAGGTTCACGAGCCGAAGCACCCTCACGAAGGGTATGCCAAGTTCGTTCGTCTCGATGTACGCCATCAGGCCACCGGGGCCGAAGGCATCCGGGATCCGAAACTCATCGGCGCGCAGGGTCCCCAAGTAGTTGCCGGAATCGGTGTGGACATCGGTTGGACCTCTGGACACGCCATCCATGCCCGAGCGCGTGACCCAGACCCGGTCCTCGGCATCGACGGCCATTTCCTTGATCACCGGCACCTCGGAGGCGAATTCCATCTCCGGGGCCATTGCCTCCATGAGGGATGACGCTATGCCCTCGCCCGCCGAACTCGACACGCCGGGACCCATGACGATAGCCCGCGTCCCCGCGCCGCCACGTTGGCGCTCGCGGGCAGCCTCCTGCATTTCCGGGGTCACCGACAGCGGTTCAATCAATCTCTCCAAGGCGGCGTCGAGGGATCCGTCGGGTTGCAGGATCTTGACCCGGTAGCCCACGGAATCG
>VYDD01000162.1 GCA_009843625.1 Gammaproteobacteria bacterium
GTCCCCGCCCTTGTCCAGCACGCTCACCTCGAACGTGAGGACTAGTTTCTTGGCGTCCCCGCTTCCTTTTTCGGGCATCAGGCAAGGCTGTCCCTTCGGCGGTCCCCGAGCGCCGGTACGATCCGCTCGGCCGCACGCAGTGCGCGTCGGCGCGTCGCGAGGTCGTCCATGCTCCGTGACCTAACCCTTGTTCGTGTCTTGGCGGTCGGCTTCTTCGCCTCTATGCGGACCCCGGCGGCTCGGGTTCGCGAACATGCCGCAGAGCGGGCCGATCACGCCGCAAGAATGACACACTTCATTCATGGCGATGCGCGTCATCCGACCCGTCTTCACCGAAGACCAAGGGGGGGACCTGGTCTCCATGAAGCCTGCGGCGCCACCCGACGAGGCTGCCCTCGAGAGTCTGATCGCCCGCCATCCGGAGGTGGTTGCTGAAGAAGAAGGGGAGCTCTTGCTCGTGCGTCGGCAAAAGGGTGTGCCGGACAAGGAAGGCGGCGGCGACCGTTGGGCGCTGGACCTTCTATTCGTGACGCGGGACGCCATCCCGGTGCTCATTGAGGTCAAACAGGCGACGAACAGCGAACTACGCCGCCAGGTTGTCGCCCAACTACTCGACTACGCCGCCAACGGGACAGCGCATTGGCCGCCCGGAGAGATCCAGCGGACCTTCGAAGCCCACCGCGACGCCTTGGAGGAGGAACCGGAAGCGGTGCTCGGGACTTTTCTCGACGGGCGGAACCGGGAGGGCTTCTGGCGGCGGGTAGACGAGAACCTGGCCGCCGGGAGAGTGCGGTTGGTCGTCGCAGCGGATGCGATCCCCTCTGAACTCGCGACGATCGTGGAATTCCTCAACGACCAGATGCGCGCGGATGTCCGGGCGGTGGAACTGGGCTGGTTCGAGAGCACGGACGGGCGAAGGACGTTGGTTCCACGGATCATCGGCGTCACCGAACGCACCCGCGCGGCGAAGAGCGCCGGAAAACCGCCGATCAGTCCTGAACAGTGGATTACCGAGCACTACGGCGATGCGCCGGACACAGCCTCGGGGATCCGGCGCCATCTCGAGATCGCGGAGGAACTGGGGTTGGAGTCGGGCACGACCCGAAACCACCAAGGGATCTGGAGTGGACGCGGCAATCGATACCCGATTCAGGTCTACCGCAAGAACCACGGGATAGCGCTGAACGTGAAGGGAAACGAGTCCCTCCGGAACGGTCTGCTGGCTGCGGTCGGCGCGCTTGACGCCGACAACAAGGACTGGCCCCGCTTTAGCGCCGAACGCCTCAACGATCCAGGCGCAAGGGACCGATATCGGGAGTTCCTAAAGACATTCATCGAAGAGGTCGGACTCGCCGAAAGGACTTGAATCCCACGGATGCCGCTCCAAGGGCGTCGGAGCCCGCGGGGGCGGAGCTTTCCCTCGCCACAGCCCAGTGCGTACGCACTGGGTAGGCGCTGACCCAGCCTCAATTGGCCAAGCAGGCTCTGGCGCGCTTTCCGGTCGTAGCGGCCTCGGTGACCACCGTCACCAAGGTACACGGACGTGCTGCTGCGGTCATGCCGCGAGCGCCGGCTGGGAATCCCGGGCGTCGCGCCACAGCGGTCCAGGCGGACTACCAAGTCTGGGTTTCGTCGGAATGAAGTTTCGGCGGCAGCCGATACGAGATCAGGGGATCGCGCAACTGCGAGTTGTCCACGAGGGCCGTGAACCGGTCCACTTTCACCCTGGCCTCCCACCGCGGGAACAGATGGCGCACCCTCCTCCCCAGACGGCGCTTCGTTCGCAGATAGAACAGCAGGCCGCAGGTGGACTGGCGCGGGTAGTTGAGTTCGTCCGCGAGTTCGTCGCCGATCAGAGCACGGGAAACGCGATAGACATAGTTGGCGAGACCCTGCCGTTCCTTGGGCTTGTGAATCCCGATCACCACCGGTGCGGAGTTGACGAGTGCGTTCCCCATCACGACGCTCTCTATTTCCGGCCGTGGCTCGCAGATGAAACCCACCCGGCAGAGCTCCAGCGCCTCCGCTTCGCTCGTGAACAGGATCGTCTCCGGAACACCCATCAGGTACGCCGAGTAGCACCAGATCTGGACGAACGCTTCGCGCTCCTCCAAGGTCGGTTCGGCGCCGAGCGTCATCCCCGCTTCGAGCACGCGGGCAGAGAAGTTGGCGGCGGCGAGCGCCACGTGGCCGATGTGGATGGGCACCCCGAATTCCGTCTCGTCCCACTCTTCCGACCTTCGCAGGAAATAGCGCACCTGAGCGTGGATGAGCCGGATCCGGACGCTCAGCTTCCAGCCCTCGCCGTGGCGTTCGAGGCCCCCGGGGATCATGATTTCGATGAGCTGACGGATGTTCTGCCGGAGCCGGCGCACCCCGTGGTCGGTCAGCCTGCCGGTAGCGAAAAAGGACTTGCTGATCAGGGTGCTGAAGCCCCGCACGATGCTTGAGCCCACCAGCGCCTGGACGTAGAGGTCCGAGTCGGCGTGGAAGGCGCGGCAGCCCGGATAGACCGCCTTTGAATCGAACCACTCCGGCACCGCCGAACTGAACCCGATGAGGTCCCTCAGTTCCGTCGGCGCGTCCCGGAAGGCGGCCTCGTCCTCGTCCATTCCGGCAGTGATGAGTTGATGGATCCGCCCCTGGGGCATTCCGGCCATGGATTCCACTACGGCGTCGGCGAGCGGATCCCCCTTCGTAGCGTGCTCGAGATAGCGATCCGCCAACTCCGGATCCGACCGGCGCGCATTCTCGTAGCCGGGCCGGTACGCGGTGGGGATGTCGAGAGGCAAGGTGGCGGTAGTCAAGGGTCAGCCACGGTTGCGGCGAACTCGACCGTGTTCAAGGCACCGCACGAAGCGGCTCGCGGCGCATGTGTCACGGTGGTGCCGGTCTCGGTGTTGGTGGCAGCTGACGACCCCGGAGCGGAGGCAGACCAGGGCGAGCCAGCGGGCGGCGGCCGGTGACCATCTGCGGGCCTGCACGGCAGCCGTCCGGTGTGCGAGGTTCATCATCATGGCCCGCCTGTCAGAATCGCGATCTGGAACTGTCCACCGCGAGGGCGCACTCCAACGAATGGGAAACTTACGGTTGCCAGCAACACGCTCGCGGGAGTCCTCGATTTGGGCGTTGGACAGACGCGCTTGAAGGGTCCACCGTAGGCACCGAGCGCAGCAGCTCGCGGCCTTTCGGTCAGACCTACTTCTCGAACCAAAGTCGGGACGATTCCTCGTCCGGGAACCGCTCCAACGGTTGGCGAGGGCCGGACCCTCTCGATGCGCCTCGCCGGAAGCGTGCGAGTGCATAGTCAGAAGTCCGGGATCAGTGGTTCCGTACCTTTGGCCACTTCTCGACGAACTTTTTCCAACTCTCCAGAAGGCCGCCCACGTTCGGGACAAGGAAAGAGCCCGTCTTCCGGTCGCCGAGCAGGATGACGGTCGGGCGGGACTCCGGCCTTGCCCGATCCCGCACGAAGAGGACGCCGAGAAGGTAGCCGACCGCGGCGTCGAACGCATCGCCATCGCCGTTCAGGGGATTCGGACACGCTACGTCTCCTGTTTGGCGACGGATGCACTGCCACATCTTTGCCCTGAGACCGGCTTCCTTGCTGCTCTTGTATCGCCAGGGTTCCGTACAACTCGGGAAACCTCGGTGTCCCCGGCACCAGAGCCACGCCGCGACGGCGGGATGTATCTCGACGACGCCCGGACGTGGGTATTCGTTCCACTCCTCCCCCGGAAGGAGGCGAAAGGGCAGCTCTTTGTGCCGAACGTCGAACCGTCCGGTACGAGGCAAGCCGAGTAGCGATCGGGTGATCACCCAGTGTGGGCGATCCGAGTATGGGAGGACCGAGATGCCCTTTGGCGTCTTGAACTCCGTTTCCTTTCGAGTGAAGAAGCTGTCAATGCAGCGTTGTGAGAAGTCCTTCTCGACCATGTCCGCGTGATCCGGATCCTGCGGACCGGTGAGCGGCGCATCCCAACACAGGAGAGCATCGCCGTTGACTCGGCGGAGTCGATCCCGGAGCTGCGCCGGTGTCTCGTGGTAGAAGTCTGTTCCGTCGCAAACGGTGCTCGTCTTGCCCGGTGCGGGTTCGATGGAGATCACGGACATGGTTACCTCACGTCCGGCCAAACCCGGAGGTTCGTCCGCAACTCCTTAGAGTTTACCGTCGCATTCTTCTTGTCCACACACATGCCGGTGACGCTGGACATTGTCCGAGGTGACTCCAGTGGGCGTCCCGTTATCCGGTCCAGCAACGCGTCACTGCACCGTGAGCGCCCGCCGTCGCCCGCACAGACCCGAACGCCGGTTCCTTTGCTAGCATCCGGAGCATGCCCCGGAAAGAGGGCGCGAGCGAAGCGGCCACACGAGCTGTCGGGGAAAATCAGTGCTCCGGCCTACACCGCCTCTTCGTGTCGTTGATTGGCCAACCCGGGATGAGCGAGTAGACGATGGCACGCGATCCATCGCGGGACACCCTCAGGGGATACTTGGCATCCGGCTGCTGCCTGTCGGGCTGGGTGAACGCTCCGGGGCCTTTCGATGTGGCGGGCGAGTTCATGGGCGAGATTCGTTCGGAGGACGAAGTCTCGGTGGGGAGTTCCGGCAGTATTGAGGGTCAGATCTTTGCCGAGCGGGTCCTGGTGGAAGGCGGGGGCCGCGTCCAAGGCGAGATCGATGCGCAGGCGGTCGTGGTGCGTGCCGGCGGCTCCATCGCCGGGGTCGCGGTCCAGGCCGCGAGCCTCACGCTGGAAGCTCAGAGCGACGCCGACGGCGCGCACTTCCAGATACGCCCGGACTACCAGCGCTCGACGGACGGAACTGCGGTCCCCTCCAGCGCCCCCACCTAGCGTCGGGGCACTGGACTCCGAGCCGCTGGCCACGGAGTTGAGAGCGGGTCAGTTCCAATAAAGGTAAGGAGATCAACGGTTTACACGTGCGACGGAGGCCGACTCCCTTCTGCGTGCCCTGACGTGAATTCAGGAAGGAAACGGAATGGTATGTTTACCGCTGCAGCAAGGCGGAGGGGCGGAGGTGGTGATGGCTATCGACAGCTTGGCGGAGCTTCGTGAGGTCTATCGTCCTCCCGCCGCGCGGGCCGGCCTCAAGGTGCTGGACCACCTCGACGTTCACTGTCGTAACTTCATCGCCCTTTCGCCGTTCTACGTCATCAGTTCCGCCCGCGCCGACGGGCGGTCGGATGCCTCGCCGCGGGGCGACCCGCCGGGGTCGCTGGCGCACGTTCCCGACGACACGACGCTTCTGCTGCCGGACCGGCCGGGGAACCGTCAGGTAGACACGTTGATGAACGTCGTGGAACGTCCCTACGTCGGCTTGGTGTTCTTCGTGCCGGGTTTGACGGAGACGCTGCGCGTCAACGGTCGGGCGGAGATTTCGACCGATCCGGAACACCTGAAGCCTCTGGCCATCAACGGCAAGCCGCCGATTTCGGTCCTCAAGGTGACGGTGGAGGAGGCATTCCTGCACTGCGCCAAGGCGTTGATTCGCGCCCGGCTCTGGGAGGCAGACGCGCAGGTGCAGCGCTCTCGCTACCCGACCTACGGACAGGTGCTCGCGGACCAGATCGCCGGGGTTGACGCTGACGAGATCGATGCGGGAGAGACGGAGAGTGCCCGCACGGAACTGTATTGACCTGATCCCCGGCCGGATGCGCTGGCTACTCGCGGCCCTGCTGCCGTTCGCTGCCGCTTGTGGCGAGGATGTCACACCGGTCGCGCCCACCACGCCGGTCCCGGAGCCGAGGGTCTGCACCGACGAACTCGAACGCGCCCGGGCTTACATCGACTCGATCCTGCCGCGCGAGTGGGATGGCACACCGTTCCGGTTCGACCTGTTCGACCACTTCCCGGAGATCGCAGGCGCGGACTACCTGGACGGTCAATTGGAAGAGGTCCGGGGGCTCGCGGACCGGATCGAGGAACAGATCGGCTACCCGATCATCGAGGCCGGGAGCGTCATCCCGGTGCGGGCGAACCTGCCGCAAGGCTGGAACGGGCCGCCTCCAATCGACCTGGGAACTTGCGACCAATGGCGGGAACCGGGTCAGGTCCTAGGCATCCACCTGACCGGCCGTCCGTATGGGCATCAGGGCCAAGGCGCCATGTGGGCGGCGCCGGGATGCGCGCTCGTGGGCTATTGGGTGGGCGACGGGCTTCCGTCGACCGAGTATCGCCAGCAGTACGCACGGACGGCCATCGTGCATGAGATCTTCCACCTGTTCGGCTTCAAGCACTCCGACAATCGGGAACTGCCGGAGCCGGTGGGGGTCTTCATGTCGCGCCAACTGACCGGCGGAAACACGTCGGGCACCCTTTACCCCACCTTCAACGACATGGACGCGCTGCGCTGCGTTTTTCCGGAGAACCGGCCATGAACCGATTGGGGAAGCAGGGCACGGTCGGCGTGCATTGCCCGGCACCCGGGACCGAAGGCGTGGAACCGTGGCTCGCGGCATGACCACAGCGCCTCCGCGTGCCCCGCTGACGCCGGTCACCACGTTCCGCTTGACCGGTAGGGCCCCGAGGTGAGGAGCGTGAGGCAATATGTCGAATTCGCCAGCAGAACGCTGGCTCTCGGCACCACGCTGGTCGCGACGCTGGTACTGCTTGTCGTGGTATTTCCCGCGCTGCCCATCGGCAGTGAAATGCTCGACGTAAAGGCAGGCTACACCTACGGCGAGGCGGTCGCCGCGATGGAGAGCTATGGCGACCGCGGGCGGCAGGTCTATGTGTGGGCCAGCCTCACTCTGGACACTTTGCTGCCGTTCGTCTACGTCAGCTTCCTGGCCGGGTTCGTCTTCCGGTTCCGACCAACGGAGCGGCTCTGGAGACTGGCCTTTGTACCGCTGGCGGCGGGAGTGCTCGACCTGTGCGAGAACATCCAGGTCATTCTCATGCTGACTCTGTATCCGGACGTGTCCGCCGGACAGGTGGCGGTCGCCTCGTGGTTCACGCTGTCCAAGAGGTATGCGTTTACCGCCGGTCTGTTGCTGGCGATTGTCCTTGCGGTCATCGCGGCGGCACGTCGCGTTCGATACGGTCTCCGTGACCGTCGGGCTTAACCGCAACGGACGGCGGAACGGCGCGCGCAGGGACGATGAGTGCACCCAGCGCTCACGGAGCAGTGGGCCGCGGTCCTCGCTTGGACCGGAGGTCCGTGATGGCCACAGCCACGCCTCCGTGTCCCTTGGTGACGCTGACCCAGGCTCGCGTACCCGGTCCAATCTACCGTCCCGGGTGGCATCGAGTTCCGTCGGAGGTCAAACGTACGATCCGACCTCAATGATCAAGATAGCATCGCTGCCATGAGGGTCTTCGGCGTTGGGTCTGACGGCGGGTTCACAGAGTACGAGCGATTGCCCTTCGATGCCGAGCATGACGAAGCGATCCTCGAGGAGTGGTTGGCATCCAATCCCGACGGGATCCTGGAGGACGGGCGGATCCTGATCGTCGGGCGGCAGGTCCAAACCGACCTCGGTGGATTCATCGATCTCGTCGGCTTGGACCGCGACGGGAACGCGGTGGTCGTCGAATTGAAGCGAGATCGCACCCCGCGCGACGTGGTCGCGCAGGCGCTCGAATACGCCGCGTTTGTGGAACGGCTCGACGCCGACGCACTGGAAGGCATCTTCCGTACGTACCACTCGGACGAGTCGCTCAGTCTCGCGGACCATCACCGGGAGTGCTTCGCACTGGACGAGGCGGAGGCCGTCGCGTTCAACAAGGACCAACGGATCGTGATCATCGGGCAGCGGGTGACCCCGAAGATCAGGAGGTCTGCCGCGTTTCTGGGCTCCAAGGGAGTCCGCATCACCTGCGTGGAGTTCACCTTCTTCCAGACTGGCGACGGCAGCCGCCTCCTGTCCCAGGAGATCGTCGTGGGCAAGGAAAGCGAGAAGCCGGGTCGAGTCGCGTCCGGCTCGTTGCCGGTCATCACCGAGGATGAGTTCCTCGCGTCATGCGACGTGCAGGAAGCCTCGTTTTTCTCCCGGCTACTGGATCTGGCGCGGGAGGAATCGATGCCCATTCATTGGGGATCGAAGCGGTTTTCGCTCAACGTCGATGTCGACGGGACACACGTCCATCTCGGTTTCGCGAGTCCAGAGGGCCACGTCGTCGTCTCTCGTCGGCTGCTGGAAAAGAAGTCTGCGGTCCCGGCCGGCGAGCTGGAGACGTTGTGGGCGGAGGCTGACGCGTCGGGCGTCTTCCGGCGTGGCGAGTACGTACGAGCGAATCTCGTCTGCGGAGCGGAGCTGGCTGACACGGAAGTGCAGACAGCGTTGGGATGGTTCTCCAAGGCGGCGGAGGTGATCCAGGCTCACGGGAACGTGCAGTAGCGAAGCGTGCGGTGGAACGGGGGCGCTGCTTCTCGCCCATGTGTTTTTCCCGCTCCAACCGACGCGGCAGATTGCAGCGACGCCGGCTCTCTATCACGTCAATGTCCTGCCCAAGAGTGCGTTTCTCATGATTCCCGAGGTGAGTTCCGAGCGCCGGGAGTACGCCGTGTACGCCGCGATCGGCTGGTTGGAGCCTCCCGCTATCCCGAGCAATAAGTTGAGGCTGTAGGAAGACGCCTCGCTGGCGGATTTCGCTCTCCTGACCTCGGCCATGCACACGGCGTGGATCCGGGCGGTTACGTGCCGAATGAAGAGCGACTACATGTACTCGATGGGAGTGGTCTACAACACGTTCCCGATGCCCCCGAGGGACGTGGATTTCTCTTCGCCGGACCCGCTCACCCATGCGGTGCTCGACGCCCGCGCCGCCCATCCCGGCGCGACTCTCGCCGACCTCTACGATCCGGACCTGATGCTGGTCGGTCTGCGCCGCGCCCACCAGGCCGCTCGACCATGCGGTGGACCGCCTCTACCGGCCCCGCAAGTTCGGTTCGGAGCGGAAACGGGTCGAGCACCTCTTCGCGCTGTACGAGCGGATGCGTGCGCCGCTGGCCGCGGCGACCAGGGAGAAGCAGCGCCGCCGCCGCCCGATTCGCGTGGGCTCGGGAGCGCCGCCGCCACTGGGGTCTACAGGGCCGTAACGTATAGTTTCGGCGGCTTGATCCTCCGGTTGCGTTCCGCTTGCCCGGGAGTTGGAGTCGTGGAGCCGCGTTCGGAGCGTCTCGCGTCCGTCCGCCTCAAGGGCCGTCGCCCCGCGGGCGTTGCTGCTGTGACGCTGCTGTTGCTTGTCGGGTGTCGGGCCATCGAGTCGGATGCGACCTCGCCCGGCGCGCTGACGGCCACAACGGACGATTGGCCTGCAATCCATGAGCGCGGGATCATTCGGTTCGCTCGGCTCGGTGATGAGGAGTTCACAACGTTGCCGTCGCAGGGCCTGCCAGAAGAAAGCTATCTCCATCTCGCCCGGCAGTTCGCGGAGCGCCACGGACTCGGGGTGAAATGGACGGTGCTGCCGACCATCGAGGCCCTGTTCACGGCTCTCGAAGCGGGCCACGCGGACGTTGCGACGGCTACCCTGACGGTTACCGAGCCGCGCCGGACGCGGGTCGCGTTCACGGTTCCGCTCACGATCTCCCGTGAGTGGGTGATCGGTCGATCGGAAGGCAGCTTCGGAGTCATTCCGGGGTCTGCCTACGAGGACAGTCTCGCGACCCACTATCCGGACGCGCACCGGGCGACCGTTCCGGTTCACGCCGACCATCAGAACATCCAGGAACTCATCGAGGCTGGCGCGTTCGAGGCCACGATCATGGACGAGGCGGCCGCCCGCGTCGCGGTGCGAACCAGTCCGACTATCCGAAAGCTCCGCGAACTACCCGAGGTACGGCAACTGGCGTGGGCCGTCCGCCCCGAAAACCCCGATCTGCGGTTCGCTCTCGACCGCTTCCTGACGGAGCGCCATACGGTCTACGACGGCGGTGCCGGACCCCGTGACTGGTCTGCAATCCGCGCTTCGGGCCATTTGCGGATGCTGACGCTCAGTTCACCGTCAACGTACTACTTGTGGCGTGGCGAACAACTCGGCTTCCAGTATGAGTTGGTGAGAATGTTCGCGAACGCCCACGGGCTGGACCTTTCCGTGGTTGTCGCCGGAGACCACACGGCACTGCTTGAGGAACTTCTCGCCGGGCGAGGAGACCTGGTCGCTGCCGAGTGGGTTGCCACCGCCAAGCGATCGGATCGGGGCGTGCTCTTCACACGTCCGTATCTCGAAACTTCCGAGACCTTCGTGTCCGCCCGAGAGCCGATCCGGACGCCGGCTGACCTAGCAGGCCGCACGGTGATTGTCCCCCGAGGTGCAGGTTACGCCACGGCGCTTTCCGGACTCGAGCGAACCTTCATCGTCGAGGAATCGGACCTGTCCAGCGAACGGATTCTGGAGGGAGTGGCAGGTGGCGCCTTGGACGTAACCTTGATCGAGCGCCACCGGGCGCAACTGGAGGCGGGCTTCGACCCGAGGCTGGTGTTGGGCTTCGCCCTCGACCCCCCGGTGCCGCTCGTGTGGGCGGTCGGCCCTGAAGGCCAGGAGTTGAAGCGGCATTTGGATGCCTTCCTGGACGCCGGCTACCGCGGGCGGGAGTTCAACCTTCTGTACAACAAATACTTTGCGGACCGGGGCGGTGCGCAGGATCAGCGCGAGCATCGCGTCACCGGACGCCAACTCTCGCAGTTCGATGGCTTGGTCCGGTCAATCGCCGAGCCAGCGGGCTTCGACTGGCGACTGATCGTAGCCCAGATGTACCAAGAGAGCGGGTTCGATCCCGGGGTCGTCAGTTTCGCTGGCGCGGTGGGCCTAACGCAGGTTTTGCCTCGCACGGCGGTTGATCTGGGAGTGGACCCGACGCAGCTCACGAACCCCCGGGTGGGGATTGAAGCCGGAGTGCGGTACCTCGCCTGGAGTCGTGAACGCTTCGCCAACCTTCCGCCGGGTGAACAACTCTGGTTTGCGCTGGCCGCCTATAACGCAGGTTACGGCCATGTCCGGGACGCGAGGCGTTTGGCTCGCTTGTTGGGGCTCGACCCGTCAACGTGGTTCGGCCACGTTGAGGAGGCGATGCTCAAGCTCAGCGAACCTCGGTATTCCAGTCGGTCCGCTTTCGGTTATGTGCGGGGCGCTGAGGTCAAGAAGTACGTGAGCGAGATCCGGGACCGGTACCGGGCGTACGTGCGCCACTACAGACGACTCGACGCCGATGACCGGTAACGGGTACCGGGGGCGCACTCAAGGGGGTCCGCCGCTGTCGCACTTACAACCCGTTGCAATCCAATGCGTTTACGGGTGACCGGGGCCAGCCCCGCGAGGCTGGCGGCCCGCGCGCCGGTGAGCGTGCCGAGTTCGGGCATCAGGACAACCAGGCCGGCCGCGGTGATGTCCGAGATGCCCGGGATGGACGTCAAGATCTCCGCCCGGCGCTGCAAGGTCTTCTCCTCCCCGAGCCGCTCCCGGATCTCGGCGTCGATGACCTCCAACTGCCGGTCGAGCTGCCCCAGCCGCTGCTTGTTGAGCCGCTTGCCCACGGGCGTGCGCAACTGCTTGCCGCGGTTGATGATCGCGACCCGATCCCGGCGCAGTCCGTCCCGGATCTGTTGGAGTTCCGCGAGAACCTGCTGCCCCTCCGACCGCGCCTCGGTCGGCCGCAGGTCCTCGACGGACGCCGCCATGGTGGCCAGCATCCGAGCGTCCAGAGCCTCGAACTGAGCTGGGCTTACGTAGCCCAGCGCCGAGTGCAATCTGCGAGTGTTGTAGGTGTCGATGAACCTCGGGAGGTCAGTGCAGACCTCCTCGAAGGTCTCGTAAGCCATCAGGTAGACCGCTTCGACCTTGAGCGTCTTGATGAGGTTCTCCGCCTGGGCGTTGTCATACGGATTGCCGCGCCGGCTCATGGAGCCGACCAGGCCGTTCGGCGAGCAGTCTCCGATAGGCCGTTGAGGCATATTGGCTCCCGCCGTCCGAATGGTGCACACACCCTTCGGGGGGTTGCCGCGATTCGATGGCGGCCTTCAGGGCCGCCACCGCGAACCGGGCGTCCAAGGAGCGGCTGATGGCCCAGCCCACGATCCGACGCGACCAGGCATCGATCACCAACGCGACGTAGACAAAGCCGCTGACCACGGCGACGCAGGTGATGTCGGCGACCCAGAGCTGGTTGGGACCGTAGGGCTCCATGCTTCGTGCGAGGTTGGGGAACACCGGCAGATTGTGGCTGCTGTCCGTCGTGGCTACGAAGCGCGTAAGGCGCCGGGGCTGCAGGCCGTGTTCCCCCATCAGCCATCGGCCTGGGCGGGAGAGTTAGGATTCGCTTCTCGTTGCGTCACCGGTAGCGGGGGCCCGGGTCCGGCACTCCCCAATGTGTTGACCAAAATGGTCTTCCTGCCGTGACCCGGTGGCGCGGCAACCGACCTCCACGCGCACAAAGGTGTGACCCAAACGCGCCCTCGCCGCCACCGACGCGGGATCGAGTCGGAACCACCCACGGCCGTTCCAGGCGGTCGCCTGCGAATCGACGACCGCTCGGCGGTCTATCCGGGGAGCCCTGTTTCCCGGTCCGTGCCCAGGAACGCGGCCCGCTGCTCCGTCAGTTCGCGTCGCCGCTCGAACAGATCCGAACGCCGGTAGGCGGCCTCTACGCGGTCCCGGTTCACGCGGGCCAGCGCCAACTCGCAAACCTCGCGCGGCGCGTCGGTGCGCTCCGCCGCCCAGTCCCGGAAGCTCGACCGGAACCAGTGTGGCACCGCACCGATCCCGAGGTCCCGGACCATTTTCGTGATCGTCGCGTCTGAGAGCCGCCGGCCACGGCGTGAGGGAACACCAGCCCGGAGCGCCGTCCCTGACGGCGTCTTCGAGCCGATTTGAGGAGCGCAGCGGCGTTAGTCCCGCCGCCGGAACAGCAGCAGGGCGAACCCAACGAGGGCTGCGGCCATCAGGCAGATCGTCAGGAGGATCATGGGACGGGGGTCGGGGGAACCGGAAGGAGTACGCACGACTGCAGTGGCGCTAGGTCCGGCCCGCGGCGCAGGCGGCTTGCGTCCCCCCAACGGTGAGCATCGTACCCGACCTCTGCCAGCACATGTTGGCGGGCTTTGAAAAAGTCGCACTTTTGGGCGGCCAATATGTCCCACTCG
>VYDD01000324.1:0-4113 GCA_009843625.1 Gammaproteobacteria bacterium
GCGTTGGGGGCGGGCAGCGGTTGAGCCCCCTCACCACGCGAACGTCTGCGAGTACTTCAGCGAGATCGACCGGCCTGTCGACAGCGGCGTCCGCGGGATCAGGTTGGCGTCGCGCTCGGTGTGCAGGCCTTCGTTGTAGACGATCCAGAGGTCGGTGCCCTCGCGGAAGTGATAGCGGATGCGCGAGTTGATGCTGGTCAGGTCGTCGACCCCGTTGTATTGGGCGTAGGCGCTCACTGCGAAGTGGGTGTTGAGCGCCACCTCCAGCTTCAGTTGCGCGATGTGCGCGGTGGTGGCCATGTCGCGCTCTGAGAAGTCGATGCGATTCAGGGAATACACCGCCGCCATCTCCAGATAGCGGGACAGGTTCCAGACCGGCCCGACCGACATGCTGACGCGGCTGCCGTCGTAGAAGCTTCCCGCCGAGACGCTGTATCTGCCCCGGAAACTGGCGGTGCGGCCGAGGTCGAGGTTCGCCTTCACCTCGTGAAACCAGTAGTCGCCCGCCGGCACCACCACCTCGGCGATCGGGAAAGCCTCGCGCACGCTCTCGTACTGCGATTCCAATCCCACATCCACGCGCCCGCCGCTTCTGAACTGGGCCTCGAGCCTGGGATTCACGAGCCGGGTCTCCGCGGTGCGGTCGGAGTTGCGGGTGAACTGCCGCGCGGTCAGCCTCACGCCCTGCGACCGGAACATCGTCTCGGGATTATCCAGGAACTGCCCGTATGCCAGCTCGCCGCCGATGAAGTTGTAGGCCTTGCGGCGCTGGAACCCGAGGCCCGGGTTGTAGTCGGATCCCACCCGGACGGCATCGAAGGAGTAGGTGAAGCCCACGTCGCGGCGCCGCTCCCAGCGCGCTCTCAACAGTCCCGTCTCCAGGCCGCCCGCGTCCGCCGTCGCCTCGTCGAATGTCTGCGCCCACTGCAGGAGCGCGTATTCGTCGCCGGTCGGTCGCAGCGACGCGTCCAGCCCGTACGCGATGTTGTCGCCCCCGTAGCTCCCGAGCCGGGTGGTGACCATCGCGCCCACGTTGGAATAGGAGTTCAGCACCTGCTGCCGCAGCCGCAGCACGCCCATGTTCTCCGACGAACGCTCCCCGTGCGCCGCCGTCTGCATGTTCAGGAGCCCGTAGTCGGTGCCCCCTACGCGCCCCACCGCGCGCGCCCCCCCGTAGATCCTGACGATATCGCCCGCGTCGAGTCCGATCTTCCTGCTGTAGAAGAGGCGGTTGAAGGGCCCGCCGGTGTTGAAGTCGAAGGTCGCGGAGCGCTCCTGAAAGAACTGGCGTTTCTCCGGGACGAACAACGCGAAGCGTTCGATGTTGACCTGGACGCTGTCCGCTTCCACCTGCGCAAAGTCCGTGTTCGCGGTGACGTTCAGCGAGAGATTCGACGTCGGGGCGTACCTGATGTCGAGCCCGACTTCCCGGGACCCTTCGCGGTCGGTTTCCCACGCGGACTCCGGTCCGCCAGGACCATCCACGAGCTGCGGCGTCTGCCGCACTCCGCCCAGTGCATAGGGCGTCACGTAGACGGGCGTGGACTGCTGCACGCCCCGCAGCAGGACGCGCTGCGCCTGCGAGGGCTTGGCGAAGGCGATCCCGCCCCAGCGCGGATCGATGTCCGGGAAGGTGTGGCGTTCGTTCTTGCGCGCGATGATCCGGTAGAAGATGAACCCCATCGTCACTTCGTCGCCCTCGACCTGGAAGCCGAGGGTGGCGAAGGGGATGCGGAACTCCGCGAACCAGCCCTCCTCGTTCTGGCTGGTGACGACGTCCCAGTACGAGTTCCAGTCCTCGTTCGACGGCATCCCGGCGCGCGGCACGATCTGGGCGTCGTTGAAGACCGTGCGGTCGATGCGGTTTCCCGCGGGGTTGGTGACGAACCAGACGCCGGTCTCGAAGTCGTTATAACTGTCGAAGATGACGGCGAGTCCGTCGTCGCCGCTGTAGCGATCGCGGTAGAAGGTGTTGGTGCGGACGGCCTCCGGCTCGGAGTCGTAGAGCCGGCCGGATACGTAGACGTATTCGTCGTCGTGGGCGATCCGCACTTCGGTGGTCTCGGTGGGCGCGGCCCCGTATGTGGGACTGAACACCGTGACGGGGAGAGGATCCACGTCGTCCCACGCCGGCTCGTCCACGATGCCGTCCAGCTCGATGGGGCCGGTGATGCGGGGGATGAGGATGGGCGTGGTGCGCGCGTCGTCCGCCGAAGGGCCGGGCTCGGATGTCGGAGTCTGGCCCTGGAGTGCTGACGGGGCGAGCAGCGCCGCGAAAACCGCGGCAGCCAGGGATGTTGTGAAGGGGAGGCTGCAGGGTGGGGAGTGGCCGGCCCGCGTGCGAGAGATCGTCATCGTTTCCCGTTTCGTCCTCGTTCACCCAGCCCGTGCCAGACCTCTGCGTCCGCCCCGCGCGCTTGCGCCCGCAGGTGTCCCGGAACCGACCTCAACGCTCTACCCTCCAGGGGTTTTCCGCAAGCGGTCGGGGCACGGTGGCGGGCGAGCGCTGGTATGAAGACGCTGAGCGTCGGGCCGGTCCGTCACATTTTCCACGTCCCGGTCGTTTCCTGGACGACAACACTCCATAACAGAGAGCGGGCTCGGGTGGAGCCAGAGGCCTTTCGCGACGTCTTCGACCAGCTGAAGCCGAAGCTGCTGCGCTACTGCACGTACCGGTGCGGAGATCCGGATGCGGCGGAGGACATCGTGCAGGAAGCGATGGTGCGGCTTTGGCGGCGCGACGCCGATGCGCCTCCGGCCGATCCCGCGGCGTGGCTGTTCACGACTGCCCGGCACCTCATCCTCGATGGGGAAAAGGTGGCGGGCAACCGACAGCGGCTGTTGGCCTCCAATCCGGTGTCCGAGGCCGAGCCCGAGCAGGCGGATCGGGCTCTGGAGCGCGAGCAGGAGCGGCAACGAGTACGGGAGGTGCTGAGAAGGATGCCTGAACGCAGCCGGGAGATCCTGATGCTCCGCTACTCGGGGTTCAGCTATCGCGAGATCGCCGGGAAGGTCGGCATTGCGCCCGGGTCGGTGGGCACGTTGCTGGCTAGGGCCGAGCGCCGCTTTCTGGAGCTATTGCGACCGTCCGGGGAGGATGCGGCACGATGATCCATCTGACGGAAGAGATGATTCTCGCGGTGCGCGACCGGGAGCCGGTTGCGGACGAGGTGCTGGCCCACATCGACGAGTGTAGCGCCTGTGCGCGCGCCCTGGAGGATGCCCGGTCGCGCGCCGAGGCCGTCGAACAGGCGCTGGCGGCGCTAACGGTGCCGCTGAGGATGGAAGGGCGGGCGGAGACCCCCGAGGTGCACGGGCGTTCGGATGTGGCTGCGGGCGCAGGAGCTCAGGTGGTGCCCATCGAACCCGGGCACTCGGATGGGCCGGCGGGCACCGGAGCCCGGGTGGTGCCCATCGAGCCAGGGCACCGGGATGCGGGACCGGCAACGCGGGCACGCCGGAGCGTCTGGTCGGCGCGCTGGCTCGGCCGTGCGGCCGTACTGGTGCTCATCGCAGCGGGGGCGCTCTCCGCGCTTCCCGGCCCGTTCAACGGGTGGATCCCGCGGACCTTCTCGGGTGGGTCGCCGCTGGCCACGCCCATCTCCCCTGCGCCCGAGCCGCCCGGCCAGGTCGGGGGGCGGATGGAGGTCGTGAACGGACCGGTGCTCGTGCACTTGGAGAACGTCGTGCCCGGCACCGTCATCGATGTCCGCCGGGTCGCCGGTCGGGCCGTCGGGGTGCTGGCGGCGACCGGCAGCGAGTTTTCCTACGGGAGCGGGGAGGTACGGGCCGCCGTCGTGGCAGGCCCGGTCACGGTGGAGCTGCCGGATGGAGTGGTGCCGGCCACGCTGATCGTGAACGGGGCGACCTATCTCGTTGTCGACGCGGTCGGGATGGAAGTGACAGGACCGACCTCGGTACGCAGTGGCGAGAGCCTGGTGACATTCGAGGTGCCGAATTGAGGAGGGTCCGCGTGGTCGCGGCCGGGCCTGCGAGGGCGGACGTGCGCGGTGGTTTGCCGGCGGGTCGGCGTCTGGGAGGTAGCCGCCTCGCCCGGCTGGCGGTCGCGGCGTTCGCCGTTACGGTTAGTCCCGCCCTCGCCAGCCCACAGGC
>VYDD01000324.1:4123-9890 GCA_009843625.1 Gammaproteobacteria bacterium
CCTCCGACAGTCCGGACGCTTCGCTGCACGGAACCGGCACCGGGGTCTTCCGCGAGCGCAGCGGTGCACTCCCGCACGCCCTGCTGGCGGGCGAGACGCCGGGGGGCCGGCGGTGGGTCCAGGCTGGCGAGGACGGGGGCTATTCCCTGGAAGGGCTCAGGCCCGGTGTGGTCACCTTGCGCGTGCGCCATCCCGGCTACGAGGCGATCGCGGTCGAGGTCACCCTGGCTGCCGGCGCGTCCGTGCGAGTCGACCTCGAGCTCACCGGCCGGCCGTTGCGCCTCGACCCGGTGGAGGTCCGGGCCGACCGGCTGACGGGCGGGAGCACCGCCGGGGATGAGCCCGGACAACCACGGCCCATCCCGGAACTGGAGATCCAGGCGCTCGACCTGACCCCCGGCGTGGGCGATCCGGCCCTGGCCGCGGCGGTGCGCGCGCTTCCCGGCAACGACCCCGCCAGCGCCACAGACGTGCTCTACCTGAGGGGCTCCACCGCCGACATGAAGCTCGTCCTGCTGGATGGCGCGCCGGTCTACACTCCGTTTCACGTGGCGGGGCTGATGCCCGGATTCCAACCGGCGCTGCTGGGAGCCGCCGCGCTCCACCGTGGCGGGGCCCCCGCGCGCTACGACGGCGGCCTGACCCACATCCTCGACCTCCGCACGCGCTCGCCCCGCCGCGACCGGGTGCACGCCTCGGCGGCGCTCGATCTGCTTACCGCGTCAGGCGCGGCAGAGGGACCGCTGGGCGCGCGCGGCGGCTTCCTCGCTTCGGCGCGCGGGCTCCACGATGTCGGATCGCGACCGCTTGGCGGCGACCGTCCCTACGGATACTCGGATCTCCTGCTCGCGGCCGAATACGAACCCGGCGACGATCATCGCGTAGGAGTTACCGCCTTCCGCAATTCCGAAGCGGTGCTGCTCGACTACGAAGCCGCGCCCGACGATGCCACCTGGTCGAACCGCGCTCTCTCGCTCAGCTACGAAGGCGCCGCCGGAGGTGCCCGCGTGCGCGCGCTGGCGGCCGCCAGCGACTACGACGCCTCGCTCCCCCTCCAGCCGGCGAGTACTGACTCGGTGCCCGCGGCCGCCCCGCTGCTTGCGACCGGCGCCAACCGGCGTGTTCGGCTGCTTGCCGAGGTGGAATGGGGAGGGGGTGCCGCGCGAACCGTTGTCGGCCTGTCCCACAATTCCATCGAGGCGGAGTACGGCGCGCGCGCTCCAGCCGCCGGTGCGAGCACAACGGCGAACGCCACCCACACCACCACCGGGCTCCACATCGACGCCGTTCGCCTTCTCGCGCCTGAGGTCACGCTGCGCGCTGGCGTGCGCGCCGACCTCTTCCCGGATGGCGAACTGGCCGTGGCGCCGCGTGCCCGTCTCGCCTGGGCCTTCGACCCGCGCGCGCTCCTGAGCGTGGCGGTCGGGCGCTACCACCAACCCACTCGCACCCCGGACGTGGAGGTCGAGCGCACGCTCCAGGAGGTCGTGTCCTCCGACCTGTCCGCACCCCAGCTCCTCCCGGTCGCCCAGGCAGACCACGTCGTCGTTTCGCTCGACCAGCTACTCGCCGGGCGCGTGCGTCTCGGGCTGCACGGCTACTGGAAGGGGTACGAGGGTTTGGCGGCGGCATCGAGTTCGAGCGGAGGCGCATCGATCCGCAGTTCCGGGGTGGATCTCCGCCTGAGCAGCGCCGGAGAGCGCGAGGTGATCTGGCTCGGATACGGACTCTCCTGGTTCTGGTCCGACCGCGACCTGTCCGGGTACAGCCGCGACTTCGCAGGCCGCCACCTGCTCACCGCGGGGGTGGCGAGCGAACTCTGGGGACCGGTGCGCGGGGAATTCCGCCTGGCATACGGCGCGGGCCTGCCATATACCGCGATTCCGTTCCGCTCCTTTGGTCTGGACCAGGAGGCGGCCGCGCCCACCGCACCGGTGGAGCCCACTACAACCCGGCCCCGGCCTCCCGTCGCCGCCGACTCACCCCTTCTGGAAGGACTGGACGACGCTTTTCTCCGACTCGACTTCGAACTGCACGCGCGGCTTACCGCCCAATGGGGCGGCCACAACTGGAGCGTCCGTCCATATCTGCGCGTGCTCAACGCCCTGCGACGTCGCGACGCCCTCTTCTACGCCTTCCAACCCTGGCGGGCGGACTGACCCCGCTCGCGGAGCGTCCCTTCCTGCCCGTGATCGGGGTGGCGGTCACGTTCTGACGTCCCACCCTTACATCCTCGCGCCCGCCGCTGTGCGGGTCGTCGGCCGATGGTGGGGTCTCGCCGTCGAGCCACGACTCGTCGGCTCTGCCTTCACTGGTGCGCCGGTCATCCGTCACAAACCGGGTCTCCCGGTCGCTCTCTGGATGTACGCCGCGGCTCACCCGCGGGCCGATCCATCATCAAGAACGTGGCCTCAAAAATGTCTCAGAATACGACCATCAAGCCCCAGCATCGCATCCCGGCGCCCATCGCCGTCATGTTTGCCTCCCTTCTGACCTTCTCTCCCCTCAGTGCCCAGCTCATCCCCATCCGCACGGTCCCGGTCGCGAGCGGCGACCAGTTTCTCACGGTGCCGTCGGAAACTCTGGGCATGGCCGGCACGACCATCGCCGTGGACGACTCGGTCGCCGACCTGTGGTCGAATCCTGCGAAGGGTGTGTTCATCGACGAGCCTGTCATCATCGGAGCCCCGACCTTTTTCGGTGTGTCCGACGAAGGCGGCGGGGGGAAGACGTTCCCCTTCACGGGCCTCCTGCGGGACGGCGACTGGTTCGGAGGGGCATCGGTGGCGCTCCAGCAGCTGAGCGGTAGCGAGCGGGGCCGCTTCGGGCCGTTCTTCGACGGCTTCTGGCCGGGTCCGTTCAACCGCCTGTCGGAGCGGTCGGCGCGCAACCTGTACGGGCGCGCGGCCATCGGGCGGAAGCTGGCCGAATCGGACTGGTCGGTGGGGCTCGCCGTTTTCCGGGCGGGTCTGAACATGATGACCGGCGTGGACCAGCTCTACGCGGGAGCCGACCGCATCGACCAGCAGGGCGCGGTCACCGACCTGCGCGTGGGCGTCTTCCGTGATGGAGAACGGGACCGCGTCGGCTTCACGCTGATCCACAACCGGGTCTCGATGGAGCATGAGGTGCACTACGCCGACATCGTCGCCCGGGACACCATCACCTGGGAACCCACGTTCGAGTTCCGGGAGGAGCTCAACGAGGACAGGACCCGCACCCTGGGCGGGCACCTCGAGTGGGACCGGAAGCTGGGGGCGGAAGGATGGAGCATCGGCGCGACCCTGACCGCGAACCGCAAATCGCATCCCAAGATCCCCAACTACGAGATCCAGAACATCCCGCGCGACCCGGGGACGACCTGGGCCTACGAAATGGGCTTCGGCATCGGGCGCCACCGGAAGTCGACGTCCTTCGGCATCGACGTCGCCTACCAGCCAATCTGGAGTCACACCTGGCAGGAGGCCGATAGCCGCATGGAAACGCCCAGGGGCGTCCTCGAAATCGGCGACATGACGATCGAGAACCACTTCACCTTCTCGAACGTCGTGCTCCGGTCCGGGATCTCACAGCGCTACGACAGGTTCGGCTTCCAGTTGGGTCTGGAGGCGCGGTCCTACGCCTATCACCTGGAGCAGGACGACCATGTCGAAGCCACTTCGCGCGATCAGGACGAGGCGTGGACCGAGTGGACGCCCTCCTTCGGGGTCCAGTTTCGCACCAGCGACCTCGAGCTGCACTCGAGCACCCGCATCACCTCGGGCACCGGCTTTCCGGGCATCGACGACTTCTTCGTCCAGGACATGGCGCTTGCGGCCCCGTCGTCCCCGGACTTCATCGCCGCGCCCCGGGGCGCGCTGACTCTACAGGATGTCACCGTGCTGACCCATCAGATCTGGATCCGGGTGCCGATTCGCTGATTCGTCCCGGCCCGCGCCATCGCCACGCTGGACCTGCGCGACTTCGGTGCCGTAACGTTGTCAGGTCGGCCGGAGTCGTGGCCGAGGGATCTGCAGGAGCTGCCGGCGAGAGCAACATGATCTCGGTGATCGTCCCCGCCTACAACGAAGCGGCCTGGCTCCCGGCCAACCTCGACTCCATCCGGACCGCTGCGGATCACGTCCGCGCGCTATCCGGCGTAGACGTCGAAACCATCGTCGTCGACAACGGCAGCACGGACGACACCGCTGCCGTCGCGCGGGACCGGGGCGCGACCGTCGTTCACGAGCCCGTGCGGAGCATCGGGCGCGCGCGCAACACGGGGGCACGTCATGCGTCGGGCGAAGCGCTCGTCTTCGTGGACGCGGACGTTCACATCCCGCGCACCCTCCTCGACGTCATCCACGAGACCATGCTCGATCCCCGGTGCATGGGCGGGGGTGTGGACACCGAGCACCATCCCCGGCGTCTCCTCGTCCGTCTGCATCTGCAGGCGTGGCGGGTGCTGGCCGCGGTGATCCCGCTGGTGCAGGGGGCCACCCGGTTCTGCCGCAGGTCCGCGTTCGAGGAAGTGGGAGGCTACCCGGAGGATGTCTGGATGGGCGAGGACACCGACTTCTACGGCAGGCTGAGGAGGCTCGCCAGGAAGACGCGGGGGACGGTCCGGCTGATCCGTGCGCCGCGCGTGAGACCATCCAGTCGCCGCTTCGACAACTGGCCCCTGTGGAAGACGCTGGTCTGGACCAACCCGCTCTTCATCGCGCTCTTCCGGCGCTGGAAGGCCGTGTGGGGAGGCTGGTACGCCCGCCCGGTGCGGTAGACTTCAAAGCGATCCGGCGAGCGCCTCCAGCTGGTCGGCGGCCATGCCCCAGCCCTCGTGGAAGCCCATCCGCTCGTGCTCCCTGAGTGCTTCCTCATCCCAGTGCATCGCGTTCGCGGTGTAGCGGGTCCGGCCATCGCCCGCATCCTCCAGGAGCACCTCCGAGACCATGAAGGCGCGTCCGCTCGGGATCCAGCCGGGCAGGAAGGCGTCGGTGGTCTTCAGCCGGCGCATCGGCTTGACTTCCAGCACGACCCCGATCTCCTCGAACCTCTCGCCATCTGGCCCGCTCATCACCAGCGAGAACTCGCCCCCGGGTTCGAGTTCGATGCAGGCGTCGGTGACGTACCAGGGCTTCGGACAGAACCACTGCTCCAGAAGCTCCGGCTCGGTCCAGCAGCGCCAGACGTTCTCGACCGCGGCATCGATCAGGCGCTCGAGCGTGAGAACGTGGGCGGGACCGGGTCTGCGTTCGGTCGGCGCCGTCATGGCTTGCTCCTCACTCCAGCAGCTCTTCCGCCTGCTCCAGATCTTCTACTCTGACCAGCAGCCGGGCCGGGTTCGCGAACGCCATGCCGATCTCGGAGCCTCCGGAATCGTCGACCTGCAGCACGCAGGGGATTCCCGCCGCATCGAGGACGGCGCGCGCCACTTCGCCCTGGTAGCGGTAGCCGAAGGTGCGGACCACGGCGACGTCGTGATGAAGGCTGCGCCGATAGGGAGGCCGCCTCCTGGTCACGGTGCCATGCCTCCGCCCGGAAGGTCCCCCGAAAAATCCGCCCCCGCGGAGTCCCGATTCATCGTCCGCCCGTCCGCTACCATTCCATCTCCGGCAGCACATCGCCCTGCACGCGGAACATCTCGTTGATGACGTTGACCGCGGCACGATAGGAATGGGTCGTGGGATCGAGCATCAGCGCCTGGAGCAGCGTCGCTCGTGAGCCTGTGTCGAAGGCGTCAACGAGGAGCTGGTGGATGCTGGTCTGGGTACGCAGCTAGGACAGGATC
>VYDD01000324.1:9900-13054 GCA_009843625.1 Gammaproteobacteria bacterium
GCTTCATGCTCCGCGGATGGAGCCCGCGTGCGTCCACGCGCGCCGGCACTTCGACGACGGAGCCGTCGGGGAGGCCGGGGACGTGGCCCTGGTTCGGGATGTTGACCGCGTCGAGATAGGTGTCGACGCCGCAGAGGATGCCCTCCAGGAGCGGGACGGCCAATTCGCCGGAGGGGGTCAGAGGGCCGGGGAAGTCCAGTCCAACCGACGAGACGGATCCATTTCCCGGCGATGCGTCGTTCCCGGATCCGTCGGCGTCGTTCCCGGATCCCTCATGCGCGCGCCCCGAGCCTCCATCCGCGTTGCCGGATTCCGCTTCCGCACGCGTAGCGCGCGCCTCGGCCGCTGCTGCCCTCTGTTCCCGGGTCGGCTTCATGCGGGGCACCGGTCCGCCCGGAAACGCGGGCATGTCGGTGGGATGGTCTGCGAGGTTGTAGATCCAGGTCGGCACCTCGCCGGTCTCCCAGGGCGCGCCCTCGACGGGGTCGTAGAAGAACTGGACGACGCTGCTGCCGAGGAATTCCTGCGCCCATCCCAGATACTCGCCGATGTGGTTGGCGCCGGGGCTCGGGAAGCGGCCGAAGACGCGGAAGAGGATGCGGCTGAGGGCGATCTCGTCCCAGTCGTGGAGCAGATGGGCCTCGCGCTCGCGCTTCTTCAAGCGGGGATACAGGTTCTCGCCTGTCTCGCGGTCCCGCACCGACTCGAACCAGGTGAAATGGTTGATGCCGCTGGCGCGGGCGTCGAGCTGTCCGGTTGGGACGTCGAGGATACGCGCCATCTGCTCGATGCCGTGAAAGACCCCGTGGCAGAGACCCACCACGCGCACGTCCGTGAGCCGGGACTGGGCCTCGCATAGCTTCGTGAGCGGATTGGTGTAGTTGAGGAGCCACGCGTCCGGACAATGTCTTTCCATCGCGCGCGCGACATCCACGCATGGGCCCATGTTGCGGAGCGCGTGGAAAAGCCCGCCCGGGCCGCCGTTCTCGCCGTAGATCTGCGGGAAGCCGAAGGTGCGCGGAATGTGGAAGTCCTGGGCCCAGTAGAAGTAGCGGTCCAGTTCGATGGCCATTACGACCGCGTCGGCTCCCGGGAGCGCGTCGGCGAGGCGGGTCGTGACGGACAGCCGCGGCGAGCGGCCCAGGCGCCCGGCGACGGCTTCCGCGTAGCCCTTCATCCGCGGGAGGTCGGAGGCGTCCAGGTCCATGAGGACGATGTCGAGTCCGTTCTCGCAGAGCGGGTCGCTCAGAAGCAGGTCGCGGATGGACGCGGGTCCGAACTCGCGGCTTCCGGCGCCGACCAGGACGACTTTCATTGAGTGGCTTCCTTCATTGAGCTGGTGGGCGCCTCGCCGACGTTGGCGTGGGCGCTTCGCACCGCCAGTGCTCCCGCGCCCAGCGAGACGACAACAAGAAGCGTGCCCGCGATGGCCTTGCCGGTCAGAAGATAACCGACGCCGAGCAGGCTGGCGTAGACGAAGAGTGCTCCGAGCAGGAAACCCATCCACATGCGGCCCGCCGACGGGTCGTTCGAGGTGATGCCGGTACGGCGCGCTACCCGGTCCCACCAGCCTCCCGGATGCACCCTCCGGTAGAAGCCGTCCAGCACTTCGTCGGACTCGGGCTTAGTGGCCAGGGCGACCGCGACCCAGAGAACGGTGCAGACGATCAGGATGACCACGCCGCGAACGAGGTCCATCCCGGGCGCGTACATGGCGTCAACGGCCTGGAGCACGGCAGTGGGGACCATCGGCTCGATCAGCCCGAGCAGCACCCGGGTGTTGGCCAGCACCACCGAGCCGGCCATGGCGGCGATCTCGGCCCAGGCGTTGACGCGCCACCAGTACCACCTGAGCAGCCAGACCAGCGCAATGCCGGCGGAAATCTCGATGATGTAGATCCAGCCGCGCTGGATGGAGTCCATTTGCCAGGCCACCAGCGCTGCCACGCCGGCGAGTAGCACGACGGCGACCCTCGAGGCGGCCACGTAGTGGCGCTCGGAACGGCCGGGGCGCATGAAGCGCCGATAGACGTCGTTGACCATGTACGACGCGCCCCAGCACAGGTGCGTGTCCATGGTGCTCATGAAAGCCGCCAGGAAGGTCGCGACCATCAGCCCCCTCAGTCCCGCGGGCATCAGCTCGCGGATCATCATGGGGTAGGCGAGCTCGGGGTCGGCGGCGAGCGCGGCGTCCATGGTCGCGGGGGGGAAGACCAGCAGCGATCCGAGACCGACCACGATCCACGGCCATGTTAGCAGTACCGTCCCGGCGAAGGCGAACCAGAGCGACGCCTTCACCGCCTGGCGCTCGTCCCGGGTCGCGAACAGGCGCTGCGCCACGTACCCGTCACCCTGCCCGCTCCGCAGCCAGAGGATGCCGATGAGACAGATGAAGGAGACGATCTCGAGCGAGGACGCGTTGGCTGCGGTCGGCACCAGGTCGAGGGCGCCGGGAGGGGCCTGTGGGACGTTCCGGACGGCCTCCGCCATGGCGGCGGGGCCCCCGAAGCGGGTCAGCACGATGCCGGCGAGGGTCAGCGCCCCCAGCATGCCGGCGATGAACTGGAGCAGGTCGGTGACCACGACCCCCCAGAGCCCCGAGGCCACGGTATAGGCGAGCGCCAGCCCGCCGCAGACGGTCAGGGTGAAGGCGGGGTCCCACCCCAGCAGCACGCTGCTGAACTTCACCATCGCCAGCATGACCCAACCCATCACCACGGCGTTGCGGAGGAATCCCTGGTAGATCGCCGAAAAGCCGCGCAGGATGCGGGCGGGCGCGCCGCCGTAGCGGATCTCGATCACTTCGGCGTCGGTGAGCACCCCGGCGCGGCGCCAAAGGCGGGCGAAGAAAAAGGTCAGCATGAGGATGCCGGCCGCCTCGTACCACCACAGCCAGTTGCCGAAGATGCCCTGCTGGCGCACCAGCGCGGCGGTCGCGAGGGGCGCGTCGCTGGCGAACCAGGTCGCGGCGATGGAGGTGCCCGCCAGCCACCAGGGGAGGGAGCGGCCCGCGACGAAATAGTTCTCCACGCTGCCGCCCGCGCGCCGCGCCATGCCCAACCCGATGGCGAGGACCACTGCGCCGTAGACCGCGACGACGATCCAGTCGAGGGAGGTCAGGGCCATGGGTCAGGGGGTGGGAGCACCCTTCAGC
>VYDD01000053.1 GCA_009843625.1 Gammaproteobacteria bacterium
GACGGAGGTCGATGACCGCCGCCCGCCGGCATCACCCAACGCGGTCAGGACGGCAGCTCACGCACCTGCTCCGCGATGCGGAACTTGAGGTCCTTGCTCGGCTTCATCGACGGAAAGGGGCTGAACCGGAACTTGTAGTTCGCCGGGGACACCTCGATCGTGAAGTAGTGCGCGACCAGAAGGAGGTTGACGCCCAGTTGCAACCCCATCCACCGGGAGCCGAGGCACCTGTGTGTGCCCAGGCCATAGGGGGCGTACCCCGGGCTGCGGTGCTCATTGCGGGGATCCTTGTAGCGGTCGATATCGAAGGTGAAGGGGTCCGGGAAAACATCCTCCATGAAGTGCGAGGCTGTCTGGGCGATGGCGACCCGCGTTCCAATCGGTATTTCGTAGTTCTCGACCACCCAGGTGTTCATCACGTTCCGCATGGACATCGGGACGATCGGGTAAAGCCGCAGGCATTCCTTGATGAAACGATTGGTGACGTCCATCGCGGAAAGGTTGAGGTCGTCGCCACCCGGCTCTCCGTTTTCGAAGAAGACCCCGGCCTCATCCCGGATTCTGGCATAGAGCTCGGGCTGCGACGCCATGGCATAGAGCGCGCAGTTGAATGCATCCCCGAGATACACGCTGGCAACCAGCGCGGCCGACAGGGCGAACCGCAGATTCGACTCCGGTACGAACTGTGGATCGCTCGCGTGCAGGCTCAGCCAGTCGTCGGCAAGGCTGCGCGGGCAGCCGGCCCGCTGGGCGGGAGTATGGACGCTGTAGACCCGTTCCAGCAACGTCTCCACGGCCTGCGCCCGGCGCTTCATTCCCGGGGTCTTCAGCATGAACTTGGGAAGGCCATTCAGGATGTGGACGTTGAGTGCGCGTTCCTTGAACACGATCAGATCGTCGATGATATCCTGCGAATCCACGCTCAACATGAGAGGAGAGATCTGACTGTAGATCATGCGTCGGCAAAGGCGTCTTGCCGGGTAGGTGTCACCCACCGTCCAATCCGCCATGTATGCACGGGCCTGACGAAACAACTCGTCTCCCTGTCCCGCCAGCCTCGCGCGTGAGACGCCTGGCGCCATGGACTTGCGAAGCCGGAAGTGGTCTGCGCCATCGAGGGAGGGCAGGACTCCGGACGCACCATAGACTTGCTCGAAGTCGGCGAAATAGTCCCTGGCTCTCAGATATCTGCGCCCGTGCCGATTGACCCGGCGGTTTGTCCGTGGTCCGGCAAGGAAGACCATGGGTTGCGAGAACGGCGGCCGGAGTTCGAACACCGGGCCGTACTCCCTGGCCAGATCCGCGACGAGCGCGGGCAGGTTGCCACTGCGCAGGTGAGGATTCAACAGCAACTTGTGCAGCGGGACACGCGGAATCTGCTTCGCGAGGCGGGACCGTTGAACCACCGGGCCACCGAGGTTGGTCACCACCGCAGCCGCGATCGAGCGGCCGATCAGGTCCATCCTGCAGATGAGCTCGATGCGCTCGTGGGCCTCGTCGTCCAGTTGGAATATGAAACGAAAGACATCACATGAGTTCACCAGGCAGATGATGATGATGTCTCTCGGGTCGGGGATCTCCTCGGTGAAGATGACCTTTCCGATGCGCGTCCTGATGAACTGGCGCGCGGTGCCTTCCTCGGTGTCGCCGTACAGTTCCGTCTGCCAGACCCTGCGAGCCAGGGTCCAGAACTCGCCGTCGTGATGTTGCAGGATCTTGAGTTCAACCAGGCGGTCCAGCGTCAGATCGATGATCGACTCGGCACGGTGCGCGAGGTGCTCGATCCAGTACTGGGCGTTCCGTTGAACTCGCTCGCCTGCGATCTCCTCCAGAATGGGGTCCAGTGCGGGGTCGCCCGTTTCCGTCGCGTCCACCAGGAACAGCGACTCCATGTCCGTGTCGATGCGCGTCAGGAGCGAGAGTTCCGCGAGCACCGCGCCGATGACGGCGCAATGCAGCCGCCAGCCGGGCACCTGGTGGAAGTAGCCGTTTTCCTCGTTGAGGAGCATCAGGATGAGCTCCTCGGGCAGCGTCAGCGCCTGGGTGGAGACACTCTCTGTCGCAACAGCCATCAGCGTTGGCCCCTCGTCTCGATACGGGAAGACTGCCCCACTGACCTCGGCAACCTCATGCTCCGTTTCTCTTCGTCAGACGCCGGGACGGAAGAGCTTCCTCCAGCTAAGATACACTTGAACATGAGCATAGCTCCACGGGCACGGCTGCGGCAAACGGAATCTGTCGCCAGAAAGCGTCGTTGTGACGCAACACCCGACTGCCTCCAGGCAGCGGTCTTCTACGGTATCGCGCGCACCGCGGGGCGCCTTGATGGTGCACGGCGAGTACCCAATGAGTATCCTGTCCGTGCGCGTCCCTCGTCCACACTCAGGCCGATCCAGCACAGATGAGTCGGAACTCAAACAACCACGGCGAACCGGGCGGCCCCATTGCCTATATGGCGACCAACGGCGTCGCCGCCAATCTGCTGATGTTCGGGATCATCGCAGCGGGCCTGGTGTCGCTGACCGGTCTCGAGCAGGAGGGATGGCCCGAGGTACCCTTCAACCAGTTCGAGATCTCCGTGCCCTTCCCCGGCGCAACCCCCGAGGAGGTGGAGGAGGCCATCGTCGTCAAGATCGAGGACGAAGTCAGGGGACTCGCCGATGTGAAGGCGGTCAGGTCCATAGCCGCCCCGGGGATGGCGTCCGTGAGGGTTGAAGTCAACTCCGGCACGGACATGGGCGCCAAGAAGGACGAGATCGAGTCGGCGATCGGGCGTATTCAGACGTTTCCGGGCGGAGCCGAGCGGCCCCAGATACGCGAGATGACCAACGCCCAGAGCATGATTCGCCTGGTCGTCTACGGCGACGTTCCCGAGCGCTCGCTGAAGGAACTCGCGTACCGGATCGAGGACGAGCTCGCTGCGCTTCCCTCCGTCTCCCAGGTCGCGACCAGCGGAGTGCGCAACTACGAGGTTTCGATCGAGGTGCCGCTACAGCGTCTCAGGGCTCTCGGCCTGACCCTGACCGACATCGCGAACACGATTCGCGGTAACTCACTGGACCTGTCCGCGGGGAGCATCGATACCCGGGAGTCCCAGGTGCGGGTGCGCACCCTTGGCCAGAGCTACGACCAACAGGATTTCGAGGAAATCGTTCTCCTCAGCCGGGACGATGGCACGGTCGTGCGTCTGGGTGATGTCGCCGAGGTGCGCGACGGTTTCCAGGACTCCGATCTGATCGTGCGGCATCAGGGCCGGCCCGCCGTCTTCGTCGAGGTATCCCAGGCGGAGGGCGAGAGGGTCATGAGCGTGGCCCGTGCCGTCAAGGAGCATGTGGCGAACGAGGTGGTGCCTTCACTCCCCGGCGGCGTGGGCGTGACCATCTGGAACGACGACTCCACGGCGTTCACGGAGCGTGCCGCCCTCCTCCTCAAGAACGGGGCTCTGGGGCTGCTGCTGGTGTTGATCGCGCTGGGCCTGTTTCTGGAAGTCCGACTGGCCTTCTGGGTAGCCGTCGGCCTTGGCGTTGCGGGGATCGGCGCCCTGGCCGCCATGATGGTGTTCGACATCCCGATCCACGCTGTCTCGCTCTTCTCGTTCGTACTCGCCATCGGAATCATCGTGGACGATGCGATCGTCGTCGCCGAACATGTTCATCTGGAACGAATGCGAGGCTCGCCGGGCCCCGTGGCCGCCATCCGCGGCGCGCGGCGGATCAAGGTGCCGCTGATCTTCGCGGTGCTCACCACCATCGTTGCGTTCCTCCCCCTGCTCTTCATTCCCGCGGGGTTCGGAGAAGTCTGGAAGGCGCTGCCCATCATCGTCATCGCCATGCTGGTGATCTCACTGATCGAATCGCTGCTGGTGCTGCCCAACCACCTGTCGCACCATCTGCACGGCCCCGACTGGGCGCCCCGCACGGGCGCGGAACGGTTTGTCGCCCGCATCCAGGGTCGGGTCGACTCGCTGCTGAACAGTTTCATACAGGGCCCCCTGGATCACGGGATGCGGTTCGCGACCGATCGGCCCGGCGTGACGCTCTCCGCAGCCGTCGCCCTCTTCATACTCACCGTTTCCCTGCTGCCGGCCGGCATCGTACCGACCACCTTCGCGACCGAGGTCGAGGGGGACTTCGTAACCGCCACCCTTCAGATGCCGGACGGAACCACCGCGCAGCAGACGGATGCGGTGGCACGGGACCTGGAGGCGGCCGGTCACCGGGTCATCCAGCGTCTTTCCGAGGGCCGGCCCGAAGATGCGCCTCCGCTTCTATCCGGCGTTACGGTAGTCGTCGGCCAGCGGTCGCGGATCGAGACCGGAGGTCTCAACCCCTCGCCCACCCTGAACCCCGAAGCCAACATCGCCACCATCGAGTTCAAGCTCCTGCCGGCGCAGCAGCGGCGCATCACGTCGGGGGAAGTCATGCAGGCCTGGCGTGAGGAGGTGGGCATCCTGCCCCAGGTGCGCGGGATCACCTTCATGAGCGAGATCTACACGCTGGGCAACCCGGTGGAAGCCGTGTTGTCCCATCCGGATCCGGAGCGCCTGGCCGCGATCGCATCGTCCGTGGTCGATGAGCTCCGTCGAGTGGGGGGTGTCTTTGACATTCGCTCGGACCACACGCCCGGCATCCCGGAAGTCCAGTTGGGACTGCTGCCCGAGGCACGAACCCTCGGCCTTACGCTCGACGCGCTTGCCCAGCAGACGAGAGCCGCCTTCTTTGGCGCGGAGGCCCTGCGGGTGCAGCGGGGACGCGACGAAGTCCGGGTCTACGTCCGGCTGCCCGAGGAGCAGCGCAACTCGATCACCGACGTCGAGAGCTACCTCGTCCGCACGGCAAACGGCGCCGAGGTGCCGGTGAGCCGTGTGGCTTCACTGAGTGCGGCCATGTCGCCGCCGGCCCTCCGTCGCCAGGACGGCCAGCGCGTCGCCACGGTCACTGCCGATGTAGACCCCAATGTGATTTCCGCCGGGGAAGCCAATGGCATTCTGGAGAACACCATCCTCGCAGGACTGGTCGATACGAACCCTGACCTGACCTACACCTTTGGTGGCGAACAACAGCAGCAGATCGACTCTCTGGGTGCGCTCTACCGCGGTTTCGCGATAGCGTTGCTGATTATCTTCGCGCTGTTGGCCATTCCGCTGCGTTCCTATACCAAGCCGTTCATCATCATGGCCATCATCCCGTTCGGGTTCGTCGGCGTGATCCTGGGCCACTGGATCCTGGGAGTGGCGGTGAGTGCGGAGTCCTTTGTCGGGATATTCGGCCTGGCCGGCGTGGTGGTGAACGATTCCCTGGTCATGATGGACTTCATCGATCAGGAACTTGAGGAGGGCCTTCCGGCGCGCGAGGCGATCATCGAGGGGGCCAAGGGCCGTTTTCGTCCGATCATGCTGACTTCGCTCACCACCTTCCTCGGCTTTACGCCGCTGATTCTCGAAGACGCCATTCAGGCGCAGTTCTTCGTCCCCTTCTCCGCCTCGATCGGGTGCGGCATCCTCTTTACCACGGCCATCCTGATGTTCCTGGTGCCCGCGCTTTCCTCGCTGCGCCTGCACTTGACCACCCGGGATGCCTAGCCCTGAAGAGGCTTGCGCGCCAGGAAGCAGTAGAGCGGCGTGAAGATCCCGGTCCTGCCGCCGGCGACATAGGCGTCTGCAGTCCGATCCATGAGTTCGACAACCTCCGCCGATCCCTTGGGGAACACCCGCAGCAACTCGGCCAGCCTGGATGCCCAGAAAAACATCCTGCGACCCATGGGGGCCTGGATGAGAGCGTTGCCGAGCCACCCGCGCCGGGCCTCCATGGGCTGATACCACGGCGTGGTCGGACCGGTCTCGTCGACAGCGAGGTCCGTCGCCTCCAGGATTTCGAATCCGGCGGTTTCGAGGGCCCGGTTCGTCTCCGCGAACGTTGCGATGTCCCGGAGCGCGATGCCGTGCATCAGGTCGCGCTTGATGGCCCGGTGGCGATCGTCGTGGGGATTGTACACATCCGTCATGCACATTTCCTGGCCCCAGAGAAGGGCTCCGGGCTTCAGGACACGGTGGATTTCGGCAAACGCCCGTGCCTTGTCGGGAGCATGGCAGGTTGATTCGATCGCGTAGCCCCGATCGAAGGTCGCGTCCGCGATGGAGCTCATATTCATGAAGCTGCAAGCGAGGCAGTCGATCATGTGATCGAGCCCCGCCTCGGCATTCAGCGACCTTGCCCTGCTCAACTGGACATCACTGCTGTTGATTCCCAATACCCGGACACCGGCCTCGCGGGCGACGCGGCGCATTGGACCCCCGATCCCGCAACCGATGTCGACCACCGTCATGCCTTCACGCAGTTCCAGCCTGGTGATCATCTGCCGCTGGTGCCGGATCTTTGAGTCCTTCAGGCTCTCGCCGGGCGACAGCGGCGCAAAATGCAGGGATTCTCCCCAACCGAAGACCATCAATTCGCTACAGAGGTCGTAGTACTCCGTTGCGGTCCGGGTGTGGTCGTAGTCGGCTGCGCCGCCATCCGCGGCGAACGCTCTGTCCGTCCATCCTTCGAAATTCCGCACGCGACGGCTGACATTCGTGTTGCCGAACGCGGCCTTCAGTCCCCTGGATAGTCGACGCAGATGCATGGCAGGTCCTGGAGAGGCACTGGCGTTAGAGTCGTCCGCAACAGTCGTTGGTGCGAACTAAAGTGGAGGCACACCGTGCCTGCAGGCAAGGGGGACGGCGATGGCGATCGGCAGGCGGCGCAAGGGGTGGAGGAGTGCCGCGAGCCCTCTGGTTCCGCGAGGGCGCGCGTTCCGGTACGTTTCGCGTCCCAACTACCTGCGAGAGCTGCTGGAGATGACGACTCGACTGGTTCCCGGCGTTGTGCTCGCCGCCCTGGCGGTTGGCGCGATGCTCGGGCGCCCGGTGCATGGATCCGCACAGGAGCTGGCCAGGGCGCCGGCTGCCTCCCCGGCGTCCCGTTCCCTTTCCGCCGATCGCCCCGATTTCACGGAAGCGGCATCCACCGTGGGCCGGGGTGTTCTCCAGATCGAGTTCGGCTACACGTTCGGCGGAGACTGGTCCGGCGGCAATTCGGTCCAGACGCATACGCTGGGTGAACTGCTGCTGCGCGCGGGCGTTGCGGCGGACTGGCTGGAAGTCCGGGTGGCGGCCAGCCCGGTGACCCGCGTGAGCTCCGAGGGAAGCGGAGCCAGCGACAGCGGGATCGAGGACCTCTACCTGGGCGCCAAGGTCCAGCTCACCCGGCAGGCGGGCCGCCTTCCGGCGCTCGCGCTTCTGCCCCAGATGACCCTGCCCACGGGCAGCACGCTGTTCTCCGGCGGACGCGCGCTGCCGGGCGTGAACCTCGTCTACAGTTGGGATGCGCCCGGAGGACTCTCCCTGGCGGGCAGCACGCAGATCAACATGGCCGCCGGGGATGACGACGGCAGCTACGCCGAGTGGGCCCAGTCGGCGGTCGCGGGAGCCGGTCTCGGAACGCGCGGGGGCGTGTACGGCGAATGGTATGCGTTTCTGCCCACGGGGGCGGATGCCCCGCAGGAACACTACTTCAACGCGGGCCTGACCTGGCTCACAGCCGACGATTCCCAATGGGACATCCGGATCGGCGTCGGGTTGAACGAAGCCGCCGAGGACTTCTTCGCGGGCGTCGGGGCGGCCATCAGGATACGCTGAGCGGGGGCATTCTCATGGCCCGCCCCGAGCGACGACTACGCCCCGGCCCGGGCCGGAACGGCGTCCACCCGCACCGTCACGATGTCGGCATCCTGGTACTTGTGGTGATGGACCGATGTCGCGAGATGGCGCAGGAGCCGCAGCGAGATCTCGTGCTCTCCGGGCTCCTCGGCGGCGCGTCCGCCGAGCACGGCCATGCGGTCCTCGATGTTGCCCTCGCCGCTGGCAGCCAGGAACTCCATCTCGACCCCGCCCGAGTCGGTGCGCGCGGTCAGGCGCAGGCGCCGCTGTTCGGCCGACGGCTTGCCCTCGCCCTGTTCGATGAGCAGCAGAAGCGTCTCCTCGGCGGCGTGCCCCAGCCGGAGCCCGGTCTCGGTCCCGAGGCGCTTGCGGCTGGCGAAGCTCTCCAGGAACTCCTGGATCTTCGGCAGCGACTGCACATCGAGCGTCGTCTGCATGCGCACCCGCCTCGGCCCGGTCAGCTCCATGAACGCCGTCAGCACGAGCGCCGTCAGGCCGCCGGCCGTCATGCCGTTGCCGAGCAGCTGCTGCAGGAAGGGGTTCAGCGCCGCCGTCGAGATCTCGCCGCTCTGGCACCCGACCCCGACCCAGAACGAGACGCCCACGATCGTGGCCTTGCGGTAGTCCATGCCGTCCTGGAGGACGATCCGGGTCCCCAGCACGAACAGCACGGCGATGATCACCATGGCGTAGGCGCCGATCACGGGATCGGGGATGATGAGCAGCAGTGCCGTCAGCTTCGGAAGGAAGGCCAGCGCGCAGAAGATCAGGCCGATGCAGACGCCCACCCGCCGGGCCGCGATCCCCGTTATCTCGACGATGGAGACGCTGCTTGAGTAGGTGGTGTTGGGGACGGTGGCGAAGAGTCCGGAAAGCAGGTTGCCCAGGCCATCGGCCGCGACCGCTCCCTGGACCGCGCGGTAGTCCGTGGCCTGCGGCTCCCGCCACGACACCCGCTGGATCGCCACGGCGTCGCCCACGGTTTCGATCGCCCCCACGAGGGTGACGAAGGTGTAGCCGGGAAGAATCGCCCAGAAGGCGGCGCTGAAATCGAAGCCCAGCCCCGGCCAGCCGGCTGTGGGCACGCCCACCCACGCGGCCTGCGCGAGCGCGGTGGTATCGATCAGATCGAACGACGCGGCGGCCACGCACCCGGCGGCGATGCCGATGATCGGCCCCCAGAGGCGGACCGGCCCGGTGAACTTGAGCATCACTGCGAGGGTTACGGCGAGGGTGGCCAGGACGGTGACGGGCGCGGCCAGGGGCGAGGCGCCGGGCGGGGCGTTGTCCTGAAAATCGAACAGAAAGGGCATCACGTTGACGGCGATCAGCATGATCACGGTCCCGGCGACCGTCGGCGTGATGATGCGGCGCAGAATCGAGAGGCGCCCGGCGAGGAGGAACTGGAAGAGCGACGAGGCGATTACGAGCGTCGTCAGCAGGGCAGGGCCCCCTTGCACCAGCGCGGCCACCGAGACCGCGATGAAGGCGCCCGAAGTGCCCATGATGAGGACGTATCCCGACCCCAGGCGTCCCAGCCGGATGACCTGGACGATGCTGGTGAGACCGCTCACCATGAGCGCGCCGAACGCGCCCCAGGCGAGGTAGGCATCACTGCTCTCGGCGCTCCGAAGCACGATGGCAACGGTGAGAACGACGCCTCCGAGCGCCAGGATGCTGTACTGGAGCGCCAGCCCGATCGCCAGCGGCCACGGTGGACTCTCGTCGGGCTGGTAGCGAACGGTGGACCCGGACCCGCCTTCGTGCGATGCCATGCGGTATCTCCTCCTCCCCCAAATCCCTGCCGGTTTGTTGGTGGCCGCCGCGGGCGATGCCCGGGCTCGGATCGCGGCCGATGGTCCAGCTTCGGCCGCGGTCATGGCCGCGATGTGACTAGCGCGTCGATCCTCCTTCCGACACCGGCCGCGTCTCTGGTCCCTCGCCCTTCACGTACGTGTCGAACCAGTCGACCCAGCGCGCCCACATGTCGAGGTTGTTCTCGATGGCGCGCGGGGTGTGCGACTCGAAGGGGTATTCGAAGAGCGCCGCCGTCTTCCCCAGCCCGGTGAGCGCCTGGATCATGCGCCGCGACTGGATGGGGTAGGTGCCCGAGTTGTTGTCGTCGGCGCCGTGGTAGAGGAGCAGCGGCGTGTTGATCTGGTCCGCCTTGAAGAAGGGGGACATCTCCATGTAGACGTGGGGCGCCGCCCAGATGTCGCGCGGCTCGGCCTGGAAGCCCATCGGCGTGAGCGAGCGGTTGTACGCGCCGTCGCCGGCGATGCCCGCCTTGAAGAAGGGGGTGTGGGCCAGGAAGTTGGCGGTCGCGAAGGCTCCGTAGCTGTGGCCGCCGTGCCCGATCCGGTCCATGTCGATCACCCCCAGGCCATCGACCGCGCGCATCGCGGCGTACATCCCGTCTACCATATTTGAAATATAGTAGTCGTTATAGTTCTCGCCGACGATGGGAATATCCGGATATACGAGCGCGTATCCCTGGGTCAGCCATATGTCGGACCACCGGAGCCACGTCAGGCGGGTATACGCGTTGTGGTTGCGCGCGCGGATGGTGGCGTTGCTGAAAGCCTCCTCGCTCCGGTACTCCCGGGGATAGGTCCAGAAGATGGCCGGAACCCTGGTGCCCTCGACATAGTCGATGGGGAGCGAAACCCGGCCCTGGATCTCGAGGCCGTCGCGGCGAGTGAACTCGAAGTCGATGCGGCGCGCGGCGGTGAGCTGGGGGAAGGGGTCAACGTTGCGGGTCAGATTCTCCATCTCGCCGCCCCCCGTCCAGAGATAGCTGTCGGGGAAGGTGTTCCTGCCCTCGCTGCTCACGATCATGCGCCCCAGGTCGCGGTCCAGCGGGACCAGCGGCCGGTCGAAACTGTCGCGCGAGCCCTCGAAGAGCCGCTCCGTGGATCCGTCGGACAGGGAGACCCGGTCGACGAAGGGCTGGGGACGGAAGTCCTCCTTCAAGCCGCCGCCGCGCAGGTAGGCGCTCCCGCCATCGGAGGACACCCAGGCATGGTCCAGCCCGTTGGCGGTGCGTGCGGTGAGCAGGTCGCCGGGGAGCGAGACCGCGTCGGCGGGATCGTGGAAGGGCACGATGATGTTGCCCTGGGACCCGTCGTCCAGCGCGAAGTGGGCCAGCGCGTTCTCCCCGTCCCGGCGCACCGAGGCGAACGCGTGGCGGCCGTCCAGCGAGTACGTCACCTCGCTGATCGGGTCGTCGCTCGACGCCACCTCCTCCTCGTCGCCGTCGCCGAAGGGAGCGCGCAGCAGCATGATGCGGTCAGGACGCGGCGCGTCCGAGCCGGCGTCATCGTCGGGGGCGGCGCGATGCAGGTACGCCACGCCGCTCCCATCCGGGCGCCACCGCCAGTCGCGCGGGCCGTTGCCCGAGCCGCCGCCGCGGCCCTCGCGCAGCTCCCGCTCTTCGAGGGTCGCCAGCACATCGCCGCTCTCGATATCCAGCACCTCCGTCACGCGCGGGAAGCCGGTGTAGCTGGCGATGAAGGAGAAGGGCCGCTCGATGCGGGTGGCGATCAGGTGGCGCCCGTCGGGGCTGAGCGAGACGGATTCGTACATCCCCGCGTCCCCGATCGGGCGGGGAGACCGGCCGGGCGCCAGCTCGACGATCTGGCTGCGCGTGTAGTACTCGAACAGGTCGGAGTCGTGGTCGCCCTCGAGCAGGAACGGCATCGTGCGCGTAGGCGTGGCCGCCGAGCGCGTGTGCCGGATGGTGGGCCCGTCGGGCAGCGCGGGCGCGGGCGGTTCGGCGCCGCGGTTCGCCGGCTCCGCCAGGGTGATGATCGACCCCGAGGGCGTCCACTGGAGCATTTCGGACGGTGCCGATCCCTGGCCGCCCGAAGAGGTGCCCAGGCTGGCGATCACGCGCGCGTCACCCGCCGCGGTCACGCTGCCGTCCTCGGCCGACGCGATCCAGACCTCCGTCCGTTCCTCCAGGTGTGCCAGGAAGGCCAGCCGCGCGCCGTCGGGAGACCACATCAGGTCGCTGACGTAGATCCCGTCGGGCAGCTCCACGTCCGTAAACGAGCGCTCGCTCAGCGAATAGAAGCGGAACCCGTAGAGCCCGTAGATGTCGAGGTGCCAGGGCCGGTCGGTGGCGGCCCGGAGTTCGAGCATGGCCAGGCGCAGGGTCTCCTCTCCCACCTCCTCGAGCGTCGACAGCTCGGTCGAGAGTGGAATGACGAAGTGGTCGCCGTCCGGGCTGACGTGGTCCAGGGTGGTGTAGTTGGGATCGGTCGCGAAGAGATCCTGGATGGCCTGGTCGGGGAGAATGTATCCCTGGTCGATGTCGAGTCCGTCGCTGGAATCCTGGGCGAAGAGCGGCGATACCAGGCAGAAGTGCGCCAGGAACAGGCCGATCGGCAGTGTCCAGGTCGAAGGTCGAGGGCGTCTGTGCGGGTTCATGGTTGGCTCCTGGGAACGGGCGCCGGTGAGGCGGGATGGCGGATTCGGGCTGAAGGTGGCCCACGCGGCGAGGTCGCCGCAAGCCGTTTCAGGAACCCGGAACCCTCCGTGACATATCTTCTGTGGCGGTGTCGCGCCGGGCGCCGTGATGCATGATTCCGACGGCGTCGTTCGCAACAGGGGAGATGGCTTGCCGGAGAACTACGACGTGGTGGTGGCCGGGGCCGGCTTTGCCGGTCTCGCCTGCGCGCGCCAGGCGGCCCGGCGCGGCCTCTCGGTTCTGGTGCTGGAGCGGCAGCCCGGACCCGGCGCGCGCATCCACACCACCGGGATTCTCGTGCATGAGGCGTGGACCGAGTGGAAGGTGCCGGCGCCGCTGGTGCGGCGAATCAACCGGGTCAGGGTCTACACCCCCGCGCACGACCATATCGAGCTGGAGCGGAACGGGTACTTCTTCATGGCCACCGATACCGCCCGGCTCATGCGCCATCTGGCCCGGGAGACCCGGCGCGCGGGTGTCGAGATCCGGTTCGGCCAAGGATACCGCGGCGTGACGCCGGGACGGGGTCCATTGCTGCTCCAGGGTTCCGGAGTCACCTGCCGATTCCTCGTCGGAGCCGATGGCGCGCGCTCGGCAGTGGCCGGGAGCTTCGGCCTCGACCGCAACCGCCGTCTCCTGAAGGGGGTCGAGTGGGAATTCGAGCCCGTGGACGGCGTCGCCGACTGCCTGCACTGCTTCATCGATCCCGAGTTTGCCCCAGGGTACATCGGGTGGGTGGTGCCGGGGGTGGCGACGACGCAGGTCGGGCTGGCGCTTCACCGCGACCGGCAGGCCGACCTGCCCGGTTTCGTCGCAAGGCTCGACCCGCTC
>VYDD01000317.1:0-3427 GCA_009843625.1 Gammaproteobacteria bacterium
GTTCCTGTACCGCGGCCAGGTCCGCGCCTCCCTCCAGCAGATGGGTCGCGCAGCTGTGTCGGAGCGTGTGCGGGGACACGGGTCTTTCGATCCCCGCACGGTCGCGCGCCTTGCGCACGATGGTCCACACCGCCATGCGGGTGAGCGGGCGGCCTCTGGCGCTGAGGAAGAACATCCCTTCGCCCCTGCCCCGCTCCAGCTCCGGCCGCACATCCCGCAGATAGCGCATCAGCGCACGCCGGGCGGCGCGACCGAAGGGCACCATGCGCTCCTTCGCGCCCTTCCCGTACACCAGGCAGGTGCGATCCTCGAGGTCGACGCCCTGCAGGGGAAGCCCCGTCAGCTCGGAGACGCGCATGCCGGTCGCGTACAGCAGCTCCAGGACGGCCCGGTTGCGCCAGCACAGCGGATCGGATAGAGCCGGCGCCTCCAGCAGGCGTTCGGCCTCCCGCATGCTCAGCACTCCGGGGAGAGTTCTCCAGACGCGCGGTGACTCGATCTGCTCGGTAGGATCCGTCTCTATGACCTCTTCTTCCAGAAGGAAGGCGAAGTACGCCCGCATCGACGACAGGGCGCGCCGGATGGAGGTCGGCGCCAGTCCCCTGTCCTTGAGCGAGTACACATAGTCCCGGAGTTCGACGCGGGTGACGTCATCCGGGCGCACGATGCCCCGATCCGACAGGTACCCGATAAGCCGCGCGACATCGCGCCCGTAGGCTTCCATGGTCCTCGCCGAGAGCCCCCGCTCGAAGGCCAGGTAGTCCGCGAAGAGCTCCTCCCTGAAGGTCCTCGCGACCGAATCGTCCCGTTCCCCGGTCATTCCCCGGAACCGGATGCCTGCCTGCGGGTGCGCAGCCACGCCAGCAGAATCACCACGACGATCGCGGCCGCGATGGCCAGCAGGAGGCGGTTGGCGGTCGCGTACCAGTCGAGCATGGTGTCGACGTTCTCTCCGGCAATCGACCCCAGCCAGACCAGCCCGCCGTACCAGATGGCGGAGGCCACGGCTACCGGCACGGCGACGGAGGCAAACGACAGCCGGGCGACCCCCGCGAAGGCGGGCACCACCGCGCGCAGCCCGGGGAGAAAGCGGGCGAAGAAGATGGCGGGCGTTCCCCGCCGTCGATAGAAGCGCCGCAGGCGCGAAAGCTGCTCCGGCTGAAGCAGCAGCCGGCCGAACCGGGTGTCGAAGAAGGGCGGACCGAAGCGGCGCCCTGCTCCGTAGACCAGCAGGGCCCCCGAGGTGTTGGCCAGCCAGGTCACCAGGAAGACCACCGCCACATCCGCCGGGCCGCGCACGGCCAGGAAGCCTCCCAGCAGGATGAACGTGTCGGCGGGAACCGGGGGCACGATGTTCTCGAGGGCCGCCCCCGCCCCCAGCACCAGGTAGGTCAGCCCGGCGGGGAGCGATGCGAGGAAGTCGAGCGCCGCGTCCATGGTTCCTCCTCCCCGATGAGCGCCACGGCGTGCACGGCGATCCCCTCGCCGGCCCCGATCCAGCCCATTCCCTCGTTCGTCTTCCCCTTGATCGAAACCGCGTCGGAGCCGATCCCGAGCACATCGGCGATGCGCGCGCGCATTCCTGCCGCGTGCGGTCCGATGCGGGGTGCTTCGCAGATCACGGTCACGTCCACGTTGATCGTCCGCAGCCCGCGCTCCCGGAGGAGAGCGACCACCCGTCCGAGCAGATCCATGGAGTCGGCGTCGCGCCAGCGCGGATCGCCCGGGGGAAAGTGGCTTCCGATGTCGCCTGCGGCCGCGGCTCCGAGCAGGGCGTCGGTGACGGCATGGGCTACCGCATCGCCATCGGAATGGCCGGTCAGGCCCGGAACCCCCGGGATCTCGACGCCCCCCAGCATCAGTTTCCGCTCCGGGTCGAAGCGGTGCGAGTCGTATCCGGTGCCCACTCTCATGGCGGGCTCCGGGAGGCGCGAAAGGGCTCGCTCAGGCGTGCCAGCGCCGGAAGGCGAGACATACGTTGTGCCCTCCGAAACCAAACGAGTTGGAGAGGGCCGCCTCGACAGGTCTTTCGACCATGCCGTCGGTGGCGTAGTCCAGGTCGCACTCGGGGTCGGGGTGCTCGTAGTTGGTCGTGGGCGGGATCCGGCCCTCCATCAGCACCATCACCGAGATGACCGACTCGATGGCGCCCGCCGCGCCCAGCGTGTGCCCCGTCATCGACTTGGTGCTGCCAACGATGGCCGCCCGGGCCGCCTCTTCCCCCAGCACCGCCTTGATGGCGGCCGTCTCGACCTCGTCGTTGTAGGGGGTCGACGTGCCGTGCGCGTTGATGTAGCCGACCTCCTCGGGCGCGATGCCGCCGTCCTCCAGCGCCAGCCGCATGGCCTGCTGGGCTCCCGCGCCCCCCGGAACCGGCGCGGTGATGTGGTAGGCGTCCGCGGTGGCCCCGCAGCCCGCGACCTCCCCCAGAATGCGCGCGCCCCGCGCCTCGGCGGTGTCGAGCGACTCGAGCACCAAGCAGCCCGCGCCCTCTCCGATGACGAAGCCGTCACGGGTGGCGTCGAAGGGCCGGCTCGCCGTCTCCGGGGTGTCGTTGCGTCTGGACATCGCCTTCATGGAGGCGAAGCCGGCGATGGAGATGGGCACGATGGCGGCTTCCGCGCCCCCGGCCACCATCACGTCGGCGTCGCCTCGCTGGATGACGCGGAGGGCATCGCCGATGGCGTGCGCCCCGGAGGAACACGCCGACACGGTGGAGTGGTTCGGACCCTGGGCGCCGTAACGAATCGAAACCAGCCCGGACCCGATGTTGGGAATGAACATCGGAACGAAGAAGGGGCTGATCCGGCGCGGCCCGAACTTCACCAGCTTGCGGACCTGGCTCTCATAGGTGTCGACGCCGCCGATCCCGCTGCCGATGATCACGCCGAAACGTTGGGGGGAGACACCGGGCGGGCAGCCATCCAGCCCCGCGGAAGCCATGGCCTCCGCGGCGGCCACCACGGCAAACTGCGCGAAGCGGTCGTAGCGCCGGATCTCCCGCTTGTTCAGGTGCCCGGAGGGATCGAAATCCCTGACCTCGCACGCAATCCGGGTGGCGAAGCGGTCGTCGGCGTCGAAATGGGTGATCGGGCCGCCGCCGTTCGTGCCGGCCAGCAGGGCCGCCCAGGAAGACGGGACGTCGCTGCCGAGCGGAGTGATCATCCCGATCCCGGTAACGACAACCCGCCGGCTTGCCCCGGCGGTACCATTCTCCGAAGGGCCGCTCATGTGTCCTCGCGCCGTGTGGCGCCTCTCCCGCGCAGAGGGGTCAGGATGCGGTGGCCTTGCGAATGTAGCCGATCGCGTCGCCCACGGTGCGCATCTGCTCGGCATCGGAGTCGGGAATGTCGATTCCGAACTCCTCTTCAAAGGCCATCACCAGTTCCACGGTGTCGAGCGAATCGGCTCCAAGATCCTCCATGAA
>VYDD01000317.1:3437-12698 GCA_009843625.1 Gammaproteobacteria bacterium
GCCGTGACCTGGTCCTCCTCGACGCCGAGTTCCGTGACGATGATGTCCTTTACCCGGCCTTCGATGCTGTCCGCCATCTGCCTGTTCCTCCTTGTGTTGCGGTCTTCCGCCGCTGGTGATTGATCATCGGGCTACATCGCCATGCCGCCGTCCACGGCCAGGACCTGACCGGTAACGTATCCGGCTTCCGGTCCAGCGAGAAACCGCGCAACGTCGGCGACGTCGGAGGGCTCTCCCAGCCGGCCCATCGGGATGCGCGACCCGAGCTCCCCGGTGGTGCGTTCGTCCAGCCCGGCGGTCATGTCCGTCGCGATGTAACCGGGAGCAATGGCGTTGCAGCGCACTCCCCGCTTGGCAAACTCCCGGGCGACGCTCTTGGTTAGCCCTACTAGCCCCGCCTTTGAGGCGCCATAGTTGGTCTGACCGGCATTGCCCATCAGGCCGATCACGGAGCTGATGTTGACGATGGAGCCGGATCGGCGCTTCATCATCCCCCTGCACGCGGCGCGCGTCATGTTGAAGGCGCCCGTGAGGTTGACCCTGATCACCGCATTCCAGTCGTCGTCCTTCATGCGCACGAGCAGACTGTCCCGGGTGATCCCCGCGTTGTTGATCAGAATCGTCACGATGCCCTGAGCCCTGGTCACCGCAGCGACCGTGGCGCGGCACTGCCCGGGATCTCCGACATCGCAGAAATAGCCCGCGTGACCGTCGCCCTCGAGTCGAGCGGCGGCGGCGACGGCCCCTTCCTCGTCGATGTCCACGATGGCCACCCGAGCCCCGTCCTGCGCCAGAACCTGCGATATCGCAAACCCTATGCCCCGTGATCCGCCGGTCACCAGGGCGATCTGTCCGGCCAGCGCGCCGCTCATGGGGTGCTCCCGGCCGCGACGGGATCGGGGAACAGCTTTCGGACGCCGCTTGAGGTGCCCACGGAGACGGCCTTGATGCCCCTGGCGTTGCGCCGGCTCAATCCGCACAGCACCGACCCGGGGCCGATTTCGACGAATCGCTCCACACCGCTTTCGACCATGGACCTGACCGATTGGGACCACAATACCGGAGAAGTGAGCTGCCGGACCAACAGCCGACGCGCGAGGCCGGGATCCCGGACGGCCCCGGCGGTCACGTTCGAAAAGACCGGAAACTCGGGCGGTCCGAAAGATAGGCTGCGAAAACACTTCCGCAAACCCTCCTCCGCCACGGCCATCAGAGGCGAATGAAAGGCGCCGGACACGGCCAGCCGCACGGCTCGCCTGGCACCGGCTTCCCTGGCGCGCGCCAGGACCCGGTCGATCGCGTCCGCGTCGCCGCTGACCACGATCTGCGTGGGGGCGTTGAAGTTGGCCGGAACACATACCAGCCCCTTCCCGGAAACGGCCCGGCACACTTCGCGCACTTCGGGTTCTCCCAGGCCCAGGATGGCCGCCATGGACCCCGGGCGGGCGCGCCCCGCTTCACGCATGAGCTTGCCCCGGCGCCGCACCGCGTACACGGCATCGTCGAATCGGAGCGTGCCCGCGGCGGCGTGGGCGGAGATTTCGCCCAGGGAATGCCCGGCGGCGCAGGCGATGGGTCCCAGCCGCGGCTTGAGCACCGCGAGCGCGGCGAGGGAATGGACCAGGATCGCGGGCTGTGCGTTGTGCGTCTGCACCAACTGGTCCTCCGGTCCTTCCCAGGCGAGGCGTGAAAGGGAGAACCCGAGGATGTCGTCCGCGCGCTCGAAGGCCCGCGCAGCCTCCGGATAGGCGGCCGCCAGGTCGCGTCCCATCCCGGGAAACTGCGATCCCTGTCCGGGGAAGAGGAGAGCCAGTGACACCTGACGACGATCGACGGTGGAGGCCGCTACACGCGGAGGGCCGTGGCGCCCCACGTGAGGCCCGCGCCGAAGGCAACCAGCAGGACGTTGGATCCGGGTCCGATGCGGCCTTGCTCCAGCGCTTCGTCGAGCGCGACCGGGACCGTCGCCGAGCTGATGTTCCCGTAGCGGTGGACGTTGACGTACACCTTCTCCATGGGAACGCGCGCGTAGCGGGCGGTCGCCTCGATGATGCGGATGTTGGCTTGGTGGGGGATGAGGAGGTCGACCTCGTCCGCCGTCCAGCCGGCCTGCCTGATCGCGAGACGGGAGGACCTGGACATGGCCCGCACCGCGTTCTTGAACACCTCCCGGCCTTCCATGAGCAGCAGGTGGGACCGGTCCGCGAGCACGGAATCGTCAAAGGGCCGGAGAGCGCCTCCGCCCGGCCTCTGAAGCAGGTCCGCGAGTTTTCCGTCGGACCGGATGTCGTTGGCGAGGATCCCCCGGTCGCCGGTCGCGCGGCGGATCACGCTGGCGCCCGCCCCGTCTCCGAACAGCACCGCGGTGGACCGGTCCTCCCAGTCCATGATCGACGTCATCTTCTCGGTGGACACCACCAGGACCACCTCGCCCATGCCGCTCGCGATGTAGCCCTCGGCCAGGGCCAGGATGTAGAGGTATCCGGTGCAGGCCGCGGAGATGTCCATCGCCGCCGCCTTGTTCGCGCCCAGCCGGGCCTGGATGTCGCACGCGGTGGAGGGCAGCAGCCTGTCCGGCGTCGCGGTGGAAACCAGCAGCAGGTCCACCTCCCCGGCGCCCACCCCGGCCCGCTCGAGAGCCTGCTCCGCCGCGGCGACGCCCATGTCGCACACGGAGGTGCACGAACTCGCGACGCGGCGCTCATGGATGCCGGTGCGCTCCACGATCCACTGCTCGGTCGTGTCCACCATGCGCGTCCAGTCCTCGTTGGTGAGGACGCGATCCGGGAGGAACCGTCCCGTGCTGGCGACTTCGCTGATGGGTCGGGTCATGGAATGCGGGCCGCGGTTTCGGCCAGGTAGCGGGCGATATGCCCGATCATGGAAGTCCTTACGGCCTTGGCCGCCACGCCGATGGCCTTGCCGATGGCCTTGGGCGGCGATCTGCCGTGGCAGATGACCGACACGCCGTTAACGCCCAGGAGCGGAGCGCCCCCGTATTCGGCGTAGTCGAGGATCTCGATGGTGGAGCGGTCCAGCGGTGTGCGGATGCGCTCCTGCTCGCGGTCCATCACCCGGATCACGAACCCTGCCACCGACTCGTAGAACTTGAGCAGCACGTTGCCGGCGAATCCGTCGGTGACCAGTACGTCGCAGCGGCCGTGGATGATGTCGCGGCCTTCGACATTGCCGACGAAGTTGAGCTCGCTCTGGCTGAGCAGGCGGTATGCCTCCACCGTGCGTTCGTTCCCTTTCTCCGGCTCGGAGCCGATGTTCAGCAGCCCGATGCGGGGCTCGGGTTTCCCCATCAGGTCCTGCGCGTAGACATGGCCCAGAAACGCAAACTGCAGGAGGTGCGGGGGCCGGCAGTCCACGTTGGCTCCGGCGTCCAGCATGAGCATGTGGGCCCGGCTGGTGGTGGGCATGAGGGTCCCGACGGCGGGCCGATCCACTCCCGGCAGCCGCTTGAGCAGGAACACCGACGCCGCCATCACCGCTCCCGTGGGTCCGGCGCTGACGAAAGCGTCGACCTGGCCCCTGCGATGGAGCCCGACTCCGGTAACGAGGGACGAGCCGGGCTTGCGGCGCACGACGGCCGCGGGGGACTCGTTGGGGGAAACCCGCTCCGCGGCATGGACGATCTCCAGCCGGCCGCCCTCGGAGGCGCCATGCCGGTCCAGTTGCGCCGCGATCCGCGCGCGGTCTCCCACCAGGACGACGGTCACGTCCCCGGCTTCGTGCGAAAGGGCGTGCAACGCGCCGGCGACTTCGGTCGCGGGGGCGCCGTCGCTGCCCATGGCGTCGAGCGCGATTCTCATCGTGGACCGGTCGCCGCCGGCGTGGTCAGTCCAGCTCGACTTCGATGACCGGACGATTCCGGTAGTAGCCGCAGGTGGGACACACACGGTGCGGGACCTGCGGATCGTCGCAGCGCGGGCAGTTCCACACCGCCACGGGTTGGGCTCGCTGGTGCGTGCGGCGCTTGCGCTGCCGCTGCTTGGATGTACGACGCTTCGGTACGGCCATGGCTTCTTCGTTCTAGTGATTCGTGAGAGCCCGCAGCTTCTCCCATCGGGCATCGACATCCGCCGACGAGCAATCGCACCGGGCCGTGTTTCGGTTTGAGCCGCACGCCGGACACAGGCCGCGACAGTCGGGCCGGCATTCTGCGTACAGGGGTGCCGCCAGCGCGAACTCCTCCCGCAGCGGACCGGCGATGTCGAGTTCCGCCAGGTGTGCGGGGAAGGTGTGCACCTCCCCGTCATCCTGGCACTCGCATTCGTCGTCGGGGATGAAAACGAACCGGACCGGCAGCGCAAACGCCTGCGCGACGGGTTCCAGACAGCGCCGGCACACCTGCGCGAGGGTGGTCGACATCCTTCCCTGGACCATCACCTGGCCCGCGGCCATGGACCTCGCCGTCAGAGTCACGCTGACGGGTTCGGACAGCTCCGGACCCCGTCCCCCGAGGACGAAATCGGCGGCCGGGCACGCCGCTCGCAACTGGAGCGTACCCGTGCGTTCGAGCGCGTTCAAGTTCAAGTGCAGCATAGCATAAAAAGCTAGCGTGGCGCACGGTCCCGCGTCAACGCGCCACGATGCCCGCAGCCCCTGCACTACCTCTCGCCGGCACTCGCGCGAATTCAGCCACGGAGGGCAAGCCGCTCGTGGCGAGAAAAGAAGAAGTCGATTTCGAGCGCGGCGTTGGCGTCCGAATCGGAGCCGTGGACGGCGTTGCGCTCCTTCGACTCCGCGTGGAGCGCGCGGACGGTTCCGGGAGCGGCTTCGGCGGGGTCCGTGGCTCCGATGGTCTCGCGAAACCGGGCCACGGCGTCTTCGGCCTCGAGCACCAGGGGCACGATGGGTCCGGAGGTCATGAAGGCCACCAAGGAGTCGAAGAAGGGCCGCTCCCGATGCACCGCGTAGAAGGCCGCGGCCTGAGTCCGGGAGAGCTGCGTCATGCGCAGGCAGCGAAGGCGGAACCCCGCCCCTTCCAGATGAGCGAGGATGGCCCCCGTCTTTCCCGAAGCGACCGCGTCGGGCTTGATGATCGCGAGTGTCAGGCTCATCGCAGGGCTTCCCGGGTGAGGTGTACGATGTCGATCGGCCGCCGCGCGACGCCGATCCCGTTCTCGCGGAAGGCCCTGATCTTCTCTTCCGCGGTTCCGGAGGAACCACTGATGATGGCCCCCGCGTGTCCCATGCGGCGGCCCGGAGGGGCGGTCTGGCCCGCAATGAAGCCCACGACCGGCAAGTCGAGGCTGCGGCCGGCGTATTCGGCGGCCTCCTGCTCGTCCGTGCCCCCGATCTCGCCGATCATCACGACCGCCCTCGTCTCCCCGTCTTCGGCGAAGGCCTTGAGGCAGTCGATGAAGGTGGTGCCGATGATGGGATCTCCCCCGATGCCGACGCAGGTGGTCTGACCGATGCCCGCTCCGGTGAGCTGCCCGACCGCCTCGTAGGTGAGCGTGCCCGAGCGCGACACGACGCCCACCGGACCGGTTGTCACGATGTCGCCGGAGATGATGCCCACGGTGGCCTTGCCCGGCGAGATCACCCCCGGGCAGTTGGGTCCCAGCAGCCGGACGCCATGGTCGGTGACGAAGGCGTAGGCGCGCGTCATGTCGAGCACCGGGACGCCCTCGGTGATGCATACGATGAACTCGACGCCCGATTCCGCGGCCTCCATGATGGCGCTCGCGGCGAAGGGCGGCGGCACGTAGATCGCGGAGGCGTTCGCCCCCGACTCCGCAACCGCCTCGTTCATCGTGTCGAAGACGGGCACGCGCGCGCCTCCCGGGCCTTCGATCACGCGGCCGCCCTTGCCGGGCGTGACGCCCGCGACCACGCGGGTGCCGTATTCGATCATCCTGGCGGTGTGGAAGGATCCGTCGCGGCCGGTGATGCCCTGGACCACCACGCGCGTGGATTCGTCAACGAAGATCGACATGGCGCGGGACCGTGTGCTGTGGGAAGGAGTCCGCCGAGGGCTGCTGCGGAATGAAGGGCGTCACGCGGCGGCCCTCGCCACCGCCGCCCGCACCACGTCGTCCATCGAAGTGAAGGCGGAGAACCCCTCGGCCGCGAGGATGTCCCTGGCTTCGGCTTCGTTGGTGCCCGTGAGGCGAATGAGGATGGGTGCGCGGATGTCGGCGCGCTTCCCGGCCTCGACGATTCCCCGCGCCACGTCGTCGCAACGCGTGATGCCGCCGAAGATGTTGAACAGAATCACCTGTACGTTGGGATCGGCCGTGATGATCTCGAGCGCGGCCACGACCTTGTCGGGGCTGGACGATCCGCCGATGTCGAGGAAGTTGGCCGGGTCGCCTCCGTAGTACTTGACCAGGTCCATGGTGGCCATCGCCAGCCCGGCTCCGTTGACGCAGCACCCCACGTTGCCGTCGAGCTTGACGAAGCTGAGGCCGGCGGCGCGCGCGTGCGTTTCCGCGGCGGGCTCGGCGTCCAGATCGCGCAGCGACTCGAGCGCCGGCCGGCGGAAGAGCTCATTTGCGTCGATGGTGACCTTGGCGTCGATGGCCTTGACCTCTCCCGCCTCCGTCGCGATGAGCGGATTCACCTCGCAGAGGGATGCGCCGTTCTTCATGAAGACCTGGTAAAGCTGCGAAAGCACCGTCGCGCACTGGCGCGCCAGAGACGGTGCATCGAAGAGCGCGCTCCCCAGCCGGAACGCCTGATGCGGCAGAAGTCCGAAGCGCGGGTCGACGCGCAGCCTGGTGATGGCGGCGGGATTGGTGGCCGCGACTTCCTCGATGTCCACGCCCCCTTCCCGCGACACCATGAAGAGCGGCGCCTGCACGGCGCGGTCGACCAGGATGCCCACGTAGCGCTCGCTGGCGATGTTCTCGACAGGGACGAGCAGGACCTTGTGCACTGTGAGCCCCCGGATCGTCATCCCCAGAATGGCGCGCGCGTGGGCTTCGGCTTCCTCCGGGGTGCCGGCCAGCTTGACGCCCCCCGCCTTGCCCCGGCCGCCGGAATGCACCTGAGCCTTGACCACCGCCGCGCCGCCCATGTCGGCGGCGATCGCCCCGGCTTCCCCGGGCGTGGTGGCGACACGGCCCCGCGGTACCGGCATGCCCGCGTCACGGAAGAGTTCCCTTGCCTGGAACTCGTGCAGGTTCATTCGGTCTGCTCCGCGAGGAAGAAGGAAGTCAGCACGACGATGTGCCGTGGAGGACGCTGCGGGAGAGTCGCCGGAGGAGGCGACCGGCCAAGTTACCCGGTCATCCGCTCACGATCAAGAATCCGGCGCGGCTCATGAACCGGCCTGGTCCTCGAAGCGCTCCAGCAGGTCGCGCAACTCGCGCAGACGCGCGCCGAAACCGGCGAAATCCCCGGCCCGGAGCGCTTCCTCCGCGCGGTCGAGCAGATCCAGGGCGTCGCCCGGCCAGGCCGACGTGTCGGTGGCCAGTTCCCGCAGCTCCTCCAGGTCCCGGGTGTCGACCACTTCCTCGGGCGCGTCGGGCGCGGCCATGGCTGCGAGCGCCGTCACGGTGGCGTCCAGGGTCGGCTGCATCGCCACCCGCCGGCCATCGCTGACGACGAACTGGCGGAGCTCGGGAATCGCGTCCGACTCGGCTGCGAGGAAGATCGGTTCCATGTACATGAGCGAGCCGTCCACGGGCACGATGTGCAGGTGACCGGTCCAGACGTCGCTTCCCCCCTGCCGCCAGAGCGAGAGCTGCTGGGAGATGAAGGGATCCTGTTCCACGAGCGCCTCCACCAGGCGGGGGCCGGGGACCTGATCCTCGACCGGAATGTCGTAGAGCAGGAGCTCGCCGTAGTTGTCCCCGTCGCTGCGCGCGACCAGCAGGGCGGTCAGGTTCTGCCGGCCGGCCGGGACGAAAGCGGTGCTCAGCAGGTACTCGGGCTCCGGCGCGCCGGGCAGCCGGTAGATGGCGTACTCGGGCCTGTAGGGGACCGGATTGGTGCCCTGGGCGAGCTCCGTGGCGGGCGCCCACACGTCTTCCTGGCCGTGGAAGGAAGGGGCGGTTTCCAGATGATACTGGAACAGCACCCGGCCCTGCAGGCTGAGAAGCGCGCGCGGATAGCGCATGTGTTCGCGGAGCCCGGGAGGCATCTCGTCCATGGGTCGAAAGAGGCCGGGAAGGACGCGCCGGTAGCCTTCAAGCAACGGATCGCTCTCGTCAGCCACATAGAAGGCGACACGCCCGGTCACCCCGTCCACGGTGACCTTCACGCTGTTGCGCACATAGCTCACCGTAGCACGCGCCTCCAGGTCGTAGGCGCTCGCCAGCGGGAAATGGCGGGTGGCGGTGAAGGCGTCGAGCATCCAGATCACGCGGCCCTCGTGCACCACCGGATAGGGCGATTCGGGAAAGCGCAGGAAGGGGGCGATATCGCGTGCCCGCGCCGTCACCTGGCGCCGAAAGACGAAACGGCTCCGGGGCGAGACTTCTGAAGCGAACAGCAGGTTCGTGTCGCGGAAGCGGAATGCCAGCAGGACCTTCCGCAGCCAGGAATCGAGCAGGATGCCTTCCGGGTAGTCCACTCCGGCCTGGCCGGGTCCGCCCTCGGGGTCGAGAAAGGCCTCCGTGGTGGGATTGATGATGGCGTAGGCCTGGGGGCGGAGGCCGAAGAACACCGACGGGCGCACCAGGCGCAGTCTCTCGGGTGCCCCCGCGCCTTCCGCGAACTCGGGCGGGATCGCGGACAGGATCGTCGACGGCCGCCCCTCGGGTGTGTGCTCCCCCGCCGCACTGGCGACCGCGCCCATGCCCGCGATGTAGCGCTCGCGAATGTGGAGGTTCTGCCAGTTGCGGTCCTCGATGCCGCCGGGCTCGATCTCGCGCACCGCCAGCGCGACCGGCACCAGGCCTTCGGGGCCCCGATAGCGATCGATGGTGACGTCGCTGAACTCGTAGTAGCGGAAGCGGGCCTCCAGCTGCCGATACGTGGTCAGGAGCGCGCCCGGAGTCCAGACCGGGAGCCCGGCGAACTGGTTGGCGACGGCCATCGCGCCCGGTTCTTCGGTCGTCCCGCGGTAGTCGAATCGTTCACGTCGCAGCTCGTCGAGTCCGAACCCGATGCGCGTGAACTCCAGGTTGTGCTCGATATAGGGGGTCTCGCTCTCGAGCTCGTTGGGCTCGACGCGAAAGCGCTGAACGGTCGCCGGGTAGAGCTGAGCCAGCACGAGCGTGCCCACCACGATGGCCCCCAGCCCGGCCACGGTCGGGACGACCTTGCGCCGCGAGCCTCCCCATGCCACCAGGGCCGCCG
>VYDD01000370.1 GCA_009843625.1 Gammaproteobacteria bacterium
GTGGCCTCGGAGCTCCTGAGCTTGTTTTGCGTAACGACGACAGAAACACAGGATTTGAAGGAATACATCGGATGCCCAGGCATACACCGCTAGAGCGTCTGCGCAACATCGGCATCATGGCGCATATCGACGCGGGCAAGACCACCACCACCGAGCGGGTTCTGTTCTATACCGGCCGGGTCCACCGCATGGGCGAGGTGCACGAGGGTGCGGCCACCATGGACTGGATGGAACAGGAGCAGGAGCGGGGGATCACGATCACCTCCGCCGCCACGACCTGCGCGTGGCTGCGCAACGGCTCCACCTTCCGCATCAACATCATCGACACCCCCGGGCACGTCGACTTCACGGCCGAGGTCGAGCGTTCGCTGCGGGTTCTGGACGGAGCCATCGCGGTGTTCTGCGCGGTGGGAGGGGTCGAGCCCCAGTCGGAAACGGTATGGCGCCAGGCCGACCGGTATCGCGTGCCCCGCATTGCGTTCGTCAACAAGATGGACCGCGTCGGGGCCGACTTCGAGCAGGTCGTCACGATGATGCGCGAACGCCTCGGAGCCAACGCCCACCCGGTGCAGTATCCGCTCGGCGAGGGCGAGCTCTTCACCGGCGTCGTGGATATCGTGACCCGGAGGTCGATCATCTACGAGGACGACCTGGGTTCGCGCTTCAGCTACGGGCCGGTGCCGGACTCGATGGCGGAGGTGATCGCCGCATGTCGGCACGAACTCATCGAGGCCGCGGTCGAGCACGACGACGAATTGCTGGAGAAGTACCTTGCGGGCGAGGAGCTCACCGAGGAGGAACTCCGGCGGGCGATCCGCGAGGCCACCCTGCGGGGCGCCATCTTCCCCGTCTTTTGCGGATCGGCCTTCCGCAACAAGGGCATCCAGGCGCTCCTGGACGGTGTCATCGACTACCTGCCCTCCCCCATCGACATTCCTCCCGTCGAAGGACACTATCGTCCGGCGGGCCGCTTTGCCGAGACCCGGGAGGTCTCGGACGACGCTCCCTTCACCGCGCTGGCATTCAAGATCGCGACCGACCCCTATGTCGGGCGGCTCACCTTCTTCCGCGTATATTCGGGGTCGCTGCCGAGCGGCAGCTACGTTCTCGACGCCACCCGGGGCAAGCGCGAGCGTGTGGGTCGGATCCTGCAGATGCACGCCAACAAGCGCGAGGAGCGGCAGGAGGTCTTCGCAGGGGACATTGCGGCGGTCATCGGACTGAAAGGGGTTCGAACGGGCCATACCCTGTGTCACCCGGATCATCCCATCATCCTGGAGTCCATGGAGTTTCCGGAGCCGGTGATTGCCGTCGCCATCGAGCCCAAGACCCGGGCCGACCAGGACAAGCTGTCCCAGGGACTGGCGAAGCTCGCCGACGAGGACCCGACCTTCCGGGTGCGCAGCGATCAGGAAACCAACCAGACCATCATCAGCGGGATGGGCGAGCTCCATCTCGAGATCATCGTCGACCGGTTGCGCCGCGAATTCCGGGTTGGCGCCAACATCGGCCGGCCCCAGGTCGCATACCGCGAGACCATCGTCGGTTCGGCCACGAAGGTGGAGGGCCGGTTCGTGCGCCAGACCGGAGGGCGCGGGCAATACGGCCATGTGGTCATCAACGTCGAACCCGCCCCCAAGGGCGCGGGCTTCGTCTTCGAGGACCGGATCGTGGGCGGCAGGATCCCCAAGGAGTTCATCGGTCCCGTGGAGCGGGGAGTGCGCGACGCGATGTCCAGCGGGGCCGTGGCCGGCTACCCGCTCATCGACATCAAGGTCGAGCTGGTGGACGGCTCGTATCACGATGTCGATTCCAGCGAGATGGCCTTCAGGATCGCCGGATCGATGGCGCTCAGGGAGGGCGTGAGACGGGCGCGGCCGGTCCTGCTCGAGCCGGTCATGGATGTGGAAGTCGTTACGCCCGGCGACTACATGGGTGATATCATGGGTGACCTTTCTTCCCGGCGCGGACGAGTCGGCGGCATGACCGAGCGGGCCGGCGCCCGGGTCATCGGAGCCAGCGTTCCGCTGGGAGAGATGTTCGGATATTCGACCTCCCTCCGCTCCATGAGCCAGGGGCGGGCCGTGTACACCATGCAGTTCTCGCACTACGACCAGGTGCCCCGGTCGAAGAGCGAAGAGATTGTGGCAGGCAACGGAGCAGTCTACCAGAAATGAGTGGCCGGATTCGCATCAAGCTGAAAGCCTTCGATCACTGGATCGTCGACCAGACCGCTTCCGACATCGTCCGCACCGCGGAGAAGACCGGAGCAAGCGTGTGCGGTCCGGTGCCGTTGCCCACGCGCCGCGAGCGCTGGACGGTGCTGCGCTCGCCGCACATCGACAAGAAGAGCCGGGAACAGTTCGAGCTGCGCACGCACAAGCGGCTCATCGACATCGTCGATTCCCGGCCCGCCACCATCGACGCCCTCACCAAGCTGGATCTGCCGGCGGGCGTCGATGTCGAGATCAAGGTCGACTAGGCAGCCCATGGACAACTGCCAGGAGGCGGCATGGCGGGATTGATCGGACGCAAGGTCGGGATGACCCGCATCTTCAACGACGAAGGTCTTGTGGTGCCGGTTACCGTGGTGCGCGCCGGGCCATGCCCGGTCGTATGCGTAAGATCCGAGGAGACCGACGGATACCGCGCCGTCCAGGTCGGCTTCGAGGCCCGCAGGGCCAGGCATGCCACGAAGGCCGAAGCCGGCCATGCCGCGAAGGCCGGACTGGAAGCGACGCCCCGCGTTCTGCGCGAGTTCCCGGTCGCGGACGACGAGGCGTTCGAGGCCGGTGACGAACTCACCGTCGAGCTCTTCGCCGCCAACCAGTCCGTCAAGGTGACCGGCAATACCAAGGGCCGTGGGTTTCAGGGCGTCGTGAAACGACACGGCTTCACGGGACGCCCGGCCACGCACGGCCACCCGATGTCGCGCACCCCCGGATCGATGGGAGCGGGCACCGACCCGTCGAGAGTCATCAAGGGCAAGAAGCTCCCCGGCCGGATGGGCAACAATCGCAAGACGCTGGGCAATGTCGAAGTCGTCCGGGTCGATGCCGGGAGGAACCTGCTGTTCCTCAAGGGCGCCGTTCCCGGACCGCGCAGCGGCTACGTCTTCATCAGCCACTAGAGCCATGCATACGGCCCACTACTACCAGTCTGACGGCAGCCCGGACGGCGACCGGACGCTTCCGGCAGTCCCATTCGACGGAGTCGTGAACGAAGGCGTTCTGCACCAGGTGGTGCGGGCCCAACTCGCCAATCGGCGGAGGGGGACGGGGGCCGGCAAGAACCGCTCGGCCGTTTCGGGCGGCTCCCGCAAGCCGTGGAGGCAGAAGGGCACCGGCCGGGCCCGCCAGGGGACGATCCGCGCCGCGCAGTGGACGGGAGGCGGGATGGCTTTCCCCCCTCAACCTCACTCGTGGCGCACGTCCGTGCCTCGCAAGGTGCGCGCGCTGGCCCGGCGGTCGGCCCTCAACGCGCGCGCGGAAGAGGGTCGGGTGCTGCTGATCGAGTCCCTCAACTACGAGGCCCCGCGCACCTCGCGCCTGGCAGCCTGCCTCGCCGCCATCGAGGTGTCGGGAAAGGTGCTGCTGCTGACCGACGGCAACAAGCGCAACGTGTACCTTTCGGCCCGTAACCTGCCGGGTGTCAGCGTGCGTCCCTTCGGGGAGGAGTCGGCCTACGACGTGCTGCGGGCGGCGACCGTCGTGATCGAGGCCGATGCGCTCGGGACCGGGCCGGTGGCTGCGGAGCCCGCGGACTCCACAGACACGGAGAACGGCGATGCGTGAGCCGTGGGATGTAATCGTGCGGCCGGTGGTCACCGAAAAGACGACCGCCCAGATGGAGGCCGAGAACGTCTACTCGTTCATCGTCAACCGGAAGGCCAACAAGATCGATATCGCCCGTGCGGTGGAAGCGCTCTGGGACGTCCAGGTCGACGATGTGCGCACCATGAGATACGCGGGCAAGATGCGCCGCTCGTTCCTCGGACAGATGAGCCGCAACTGGAGCCTCGGCCGCAGGCCGTCGTTCAAGAAGGCGGTCGTCAAGCTGGCCGAAGGCGACCACATCGAACTCTACGAAATGGGCTGAGGAACGGGCCATGGCGATCAAGAAGTTCAGACCCGTTACACCCGGCTCCCGTTTCCGGTCGATCGTGAAGGACACGGTGACCACGCGCAAGGGACCGGAGAAATCGCTGACGGAGCCTCTGCACTCCAAGGGTGGGCGCAACCACCATGGCCGCATCACGGTGCGGCGCAGGGGCGGTGGCCACAAGCGCCGGTATCGGCGCATCGACTTCAGGCGCAACAAGATCGGGGTGGCGGGCCGCGTCGCCGAGATCGAGTACGATCCCAACCGCTCCGCGAACATCGCCCTCATCCACTACGCGGATGGCGAGAAACGCTACATCCTGCATGTGCGCGGCCTTGCGGTCGGAGATGAGGTGGTGGCGGGTGGCGATGCCGACATCAAGCCGGGCAACGCCCTCCCGATCGGCCGCATTCCGCTGGGCACGATCGTTCACAACGTGGAGCTGAAGCCCGGGAAGGGCGGCCAGATGGCCCGCTCGGCGGGCGCGGGCGTGCAGATCATGGCCAAGGAAGGAGACTACGTGACGCTCCGTCTTCCCTCCACGGAAGTCCGGCGGGTGCGCATGGAGTGCATGGCCACCGTCGGCCAGGTCGGCAACACCGATCATGAACTGAAATCGCTGGGCAAGGCCGGGGCGGCCCGGTGGCGCGGGCGCCGTCCCAAGGTGCGGGGCGTCGCCATGAACCCGGTTGACCACCCGCTCGGCGGAGGCGAGGGCAAGGCCTCCGGGGGCCGTCCTCCGGTTACCCCCTGGGGCAAGCCGGAGGGGAAGAAGACCCGCAATCCCAGAAAGGAATCCAACCGACTGATCGTCCGGGGACGCAAACGCGGCAAGGCCACCCGGTCATAGACGATTGCGAGACGAGAAGCCAACCAGGAAACCGCCATGCCACGCAGCGTAAGGAAAGGCCCCTACATCGACGAGAAGCTCCTGCGCAAGGTGGAGCTGATGAACGCGCGCGCGGAGAAAAGGGTGATCAAGACCTGGGCGCGCGCCTCGACCATCTCGCCGGATTTCGTGGGCCATACGGTTGCGGTGCACAACGGCAACAAGTTCATCCCGGTCTACATCACCGAGAACATGGTTGGCCACAAACTCGGCGAGTTCGCTCCCACGCGGCTCTTTCGCGGGCACGGGGGCAAACTCGCCGACCGGCGCTCCAAGGCTCGATAGAGGCCCGATCAGGTCACCCCCTGCACGAGAACCCGGATGCAAGCAAAGGCGGTTGCCAGGTACATCGGAATGAGTCCCCGCAAGGTAAGGCTGGTCGTGGATCAGATCCGGGGTCTCCCCGTCAATCAGGCCTACGCAATCCTGCGGTTCTCGAAGAAGGCCGCGTCGGTGCCGGTCGGCAAGACGCTCCGTTCCGCGGTCGCGAACGCCGAATACAGGGCAGAGGAGGAAGGGGAAGTGCTCGACGTGGACGAGCTCGTGATCGCGCGGGCATTTGTTGATGGCGGGCGGACCACGAAGCGCTGGCGGGCGGCGGCCATGGGAAGGGCGGCTCCGATCCGCAGGCGCTCGAGTCACATCACGATCGTCGTGGAAAGCGAGGAGTAGGGGCGATGGGACAGAAGACACACCCCCACGGGTTCCGGCTCGGCATCGTCAAGGACTGGCAGTCCCGCTGGTACGCGGAGAAGGAGTTCCCCCAGCTGCTCCAGGAGGATGAGACCATACGGCGGTACCTCGACCGCCGTCTGGCGCACGCCGCCATCTCCCGGGTCGAGATCGACCGCAAGCCCTCCAAGATCGTGATGACCGTGCACACGGCCCGACCGGGCGTCGTGATCGGCAAGCGGGGCGCGGAGGTGGACAAGCTGCGCGACGAGCTGGGCGTGCTGACGAAGTCGGAGGTCTCGGTCAACGTGGAGGAGATCAAGCAGCCCGAACTCGACGCGCGGCTGGTGGCGGAGAACGTCAAGCACCAGTTGCGGCAGCGGATTTCGTTCCGGCGGGCCATGAAGCGCGCGGTTCAATCGGCGCGCCGCGCGGGCGCGGAGGGCATCAAGATCCAGTGTGGCGGCCGCCTGGGGGGCGCGGAAATCGCCCGCACCGAAGCCTATCACGAGGGTCGCGTGCCCCTGCACACCCTGCGGGCGAACATCGACTACGCGAGCGTGAGGGCGGACACCACCTACGGTACCGTGGGCGTGAAGTGCTGGATCTTCAAGGGTGAAGTGGTGGACGACCGGCGGGGCCGGACGTACTCGACGGGATCGTGACGGTGCAGGCGAACGGAACCCGGCCCCCACTGCGGCGGGCCCCGCAAGGACGATAGGAGATGCTGGCACCGAAGCGGATCAAGTACCGCAAGAAGCACAAGGGCAAGATGCGCGGGATTTCCCGTCGCGGAAACCGGGTGAGTTTCGGCGACTACGGGCTCCAGGCGGTGGAGTCCGCGTGGATCAGCAATCGCCAGATCGAGTCGGCGCGCGTGGCCATGACCCGGCACATCAAGAGGGGTGGAAAGGTCTGGATCCGGATCTTCCCGGACAAGCCGGTCACCTCCAAGCCCGCCGAGACCCGGATGGGCAAGGGAAAGGGCAACCCGGAAGGCTGGGTGGCGGTGGTGAAACCGGGGCGGATGATGTTCGAGATGGAGGGTGTCGGCGAGGAGGTCGCGCGCCGCGCGATGCAGCTCGCATCCGACAAGCTCCCCATCAAGACCCGTTTCGTCGCGCGCGAACGGCAGTTGGGAACCTGAGGGAAACCGGGCATGGACATCGAAGAAATCCGCGATATGACCGACCAGCAGATCCGGGAGCGGCTGGACGAACTGAGGGAGGAACGGTTCCGCCTCAAGTTCCGGGCCGCGACCATGGAACTCGAGAATCCACGGCTGCTCTCGCACCTGCGCAGGGATATCGCCCGAGTCCGCACCGTGCAGCGCGAACGCGAACTCGCGGCGACTCTGGCCACGACCGAGGAGAACGCCTCATGACGGCGACACCGGAGGCCGCGAGCGGCGCACGCAACCGGCGAAAGACGCGAACGGGGGTGGTGGTGTCGGACGTGGCGGACAAGACGGTCACCGTCCTTGTCGCGCGCCAGTTCGCCCATCCGCTCTACGGAAAGCAGGTCAAGCGCACCCGCAGGTATCACGCCCACGACGAAACCAACCAGTATCGCATGGGAGACACCGTGCGCATCGTCGAGACGCGGCCCCTCTCCCGCACCAAGCGGTGGAGGGTCGCCAAACTGGTCGACCGCGCGGAAGGATAGGCCGGCGATGATTCAACAGGAATCGATGGTTCGGATCACGGACAACACGGGCGCCAAGAAGGCGCTGTGCATCCGTGTCCTGGGGGGCTCGCGCCGCCGCTACGCCAGCGTGGGCGATCTGGTGGTGCTCACGGTCAAGGATGCCATCCCCAACGCCGGCGTCCGCAAGGGCGATATCGTGCGGGCTGTCGTGGTGCGCACCGCCAAGGAAGTGCGCAGGCGCGACGGCTCCTATATCCGCTTCGACGACAACGCGGCAGTGCTCATCGACACCAACGGCGAGCCGAAGGGCACGCGCATCTTCGGACCGGTCGGGCGGGAACTCAGGGAGAAGCGCTACATGAAGATTGTCTCGCTGGCCCCGGAGGTGCTCTGATGCTGGGGCAGACGGGAGCGCGCCGGAACAGGCCCAAACACCGGCTTGCGAAGGGCGACCGCGTGCGCGTGATTCGCGGCAACCACCGCGACGAGCAGGGAACCGTCCTTCGGGTGATTCGCGACCGTGATCAGGTGGTGATCGAGGGCGTCAACATGCGCAAGCGCCACCAGCGGCCCACGGCGGCCAATCCGGAGGGGGGGATCATCACCTTCGAGGCTCCGATCCACATTTCCAACGTGATGTTGATCGATCCGGCCAGCGGAGAGGCCAGCCGCATTCGCATGCGTCTCGAGGAAGGGGGCGTGAAGGAGCGCATCGCGGTGAAGACCGGCAACCCCATCCCGGCGCCGAGGTGACGGATGACGACAACGGACGGATTTGCAAGATGACGGAGACGCACCCCCGGCTTCACCGGCACTATCTGGAGAACGTTCAGCCGAAGCTCCAGGAGGAATTCGGCTTCACCAACGTCAATCAGATTCCGCGTCCGGTGAAGGCCGTCCTCAACGTGGGCGTCGGCGAAGCGAGCAGGAATCAGAAGTTCCTCGACAGCGTGGTCGAGGAATTGACGGTGATCTCCGGACAGAAGCCGGTCGTCACCCGGGCGCGCAAGTCCATCTCCAACTTCTCGTTGAGGACGGGCATGCCGGTCGGATGCCGGGTCACGCTGCGCCGGCGCCGCATGTACGAGTTTCTCGATCGCCTGGTGAGCGCCACCATACCGCGCATCCGCGACTTCCGCGGGCTGTCCACGAAATCGTTTGACGGGCGCGGAAACTACAGCCTCGGGGTTCGCGAGCAGATCATCTTCCCCGAGATCGACTACGACAGGATCGACCGCATCCACGGCATGGACATCACCGTGGTTACGAGCACCAGCAAGGACGACGAGGCGCTGGCTCTGCTGCGCGAGCTGGGATTTCCGTTCCGCGGCTCGCTTCCGGTCATCATCGGCCAGAACGGCGCCGCCTGACGCCCCCGCAACCCAGGGAAGAACGGAGGGACGAGACTCGACATGATGACGGACCCGATTGCCGACATGCTGACCCGGCTGCGCAACGCCGGGCAGGCGGGCCACCGCTGGGCGGACATGCCCGTCTCCCGGATGAAGATCGAGATTGCCCGGCTGCTCGGCGAGAACCATTTCGTCTTCGGATACAAGGTGCTCGACGACGGAGCCCACGGGGTTCTGCGCGTCTACCTGAAGTATCGCGACGAGGGTCGCCCGATCATCCGGCATATCGAGCGCTTCTCGTCGCCCGGAAGGCGGCGCTACGTCGGACGGGAGGATATCCCTAGGGTCAGGAACGGACTGGGGATGGCGATTCTGTCGACATCCCGGGGTGTCCTCTCCGACCGCACGGCGCGCAAGGAAGGGGTAGGCGGCGAAGTGCTGGCGATCGTGTGGTAGCCAGGATTCCATCAACCACGACGTAAACGTATGTCGCGCATAGGTAAACTGCCGGTCGCCATTCCGGGCGGCGTGACCGTGGACTACAGTGAGCCCGTCCTGAAGGTCAAGGGGCCCAGGGGCGAACTGACCCTCGACGTGCATCCCGCCATGACCATCGATGTGGGGGAAGGCGAAGTAGTGGTGCGGAGGCCGTCCGACGGTCGCACGCACCGGTCGCTTCATGGTCTGACGCGCGCCCTCATCGCCAACATGGTGCACGGGGTGACGACCGGGTACAGCAAGACGCTGGAGATCGTGGGGGTGGGATACCGGGCGCAGAAGAAGGGCAGGGAACTGGTCCTGAGCCTGGGATTCTCCCACACCATCGACTACCCGGAGCCCGAAGGCATCACGCTCGAGTGTCCCCGTCAGGACATCGTGGTGGTGCATGGGATCGACAAGCAGAAGGTGGGGCAGGTAGCGGCGGAAATCCGGTCGTTCCGGCCCCCGGAGCCGTACAAGGGCAAGGGCGTGCGCTACCAGGGCGAGCAGATCCGACGCAAGGTCGGCAAGACCGCCGCATCGTAGTCGCCCCGCAGAGCGAGGAAACCGTGACCGCAAAGAGTTCGAAGTTGAGAAGGAGCCGGCGCCTGCAGCGCATCCGGCGCCATCGCAGGGTCCGCAAGCGCGTGAACGGGTCCGCCGAACGCCCGCGGCTCGTGGTGTTCCGTTCTCTGAAGCACATGGAGGGACAGCTGGTGGACGACGACCTTGGACGCACCCTGGTCGGGGTCTCCACCCGCTCCGCGGCTCTCCGCGAGTTCGAGACCGAGTCTCGCAACCCGGGAGTCGAGCGGGCGCGGGCGGCGGGCAGGATGCTGGCCGACCGAGCTCGTTCGGAGGGCATCAGCACGGTGGTATTCGACCGTGGCGGCTACCAGTATCACGGCAGGGTGAAGGCCTTTGCCGACGGCGCGCGCGAGGGAGGGCTGAACTTCTGATGGCCAGAAACAGGGGTAGAGGTCGCGACGGCGACCGTTCGCGTGAGAGCGAACTTGTCGAGAACGTCATCCACATCAACCGGGTCGCCAAGGTCGTGAAGGGCGGACGCCGCTTCTCGTTCACCGCGCTGGTCTCGGTGGGCGACCAGAAGGGCAACATGGGCGTCGCGCTGGCCAAGGCGAGCGACGTTGCGGAGGCCATCCGCAAGGCGTTCGAGCGGGCACGGCGGAACATGCAGAAGGTGTCGATCGTTCAAGGCACCCTGCCTCATGAAATCATCGGCCAGTGGGGCGCGGGCCGCGTGCTGCTTCGTCCCGCTGCGCCAGGCACCGGGGTGATCGCCGGTGGTCCGGTCCGGGCGGTGTTGGAGGCTGCGGGGGTCACCGACGTCCTGACCAAGAGTCTCGGTTCGAACAACCCAATCAACGTGGTCAAGGCGACGCTGAACGGCCTGACGCGGCTGGCCACGGCCGAGCAGGTCGCGCGTGAGCGCGGCATCAGCGTCGAAGAACTGGGAGGATAGGCCCGTGTCCGACACGCCCGGGAAGATCCGGATCAAGCAGGTGCGCAGCGGCATCGGGAGGCTGAGCACACACCGGCGGACATTGCGCGCCCTGGGGATCCGCAGACACCAGCAGTCGGTTGTCCACAATGACACCCCGGCCATCAGGGGCATGATCCGCCAGGTCAGCCACCTGGTTGAAGTCACCGAAGTCACCTGAACGACGGAGATCGCACCGATGTCAGAACTTCACCGGCTGAGCCCCGTACCGGGATCACGCAAGGCGCGCAAGCGTGTCGGGCGCGGACCCGGCTCCGGGCTGGGCAAGACGGCCGGCAGGGGACACAACGGTCAGAAGTCCAGGAGCGGCGGCACGGTTCCCGCCTGGTTCGAGGGCGGGCAGATGCCCCTGCAGCGGCGCATTCCCAAGCGGGGGTTCAAGAACCGCGGACGCGTCGAGTACGCCGTCATCAACGTCGGCGACCTGAACCGCCTCGACACCGACCGGATCACCCTCGAGGCGCTCGTCCGGGCCGGGGTGGCCGGCGGGGGCCGGAAGCCGGTGAAAGTGCTCGGAACGGGTGAAGCGAAGCGCGCGATGCATGTCGAAGCGCACGCGTTCAGCGCGTCCGCGCGCCGCAAGATCGAAGCCGCCGGGGGCACGGTGACCGTGTCCGGCTCGCGCTGACGTCAATCCGCTATACGGGGTAGGAGATGGCGAACCCGATTCCCAATCTGTTCCGGGTCCCGGAACTCAAGCAGAAGATCCTCTTCACGCTGTTCATCCTTCTCGTCTACAGGCTGGGGGCGCACATCACCGTGCCCGGCCTCGACGTGAACATCCTGCGCCAGCAATTCGGGCAGCTGAGCAACACGCTGTTCGGGATCTACGACATGTTCGTGGGGGGCGGTCTCAGCCGGGCCACCATCCTGGCGCTCGGCATCATGCCCTATATCTCCGCCTCGATCATGTTCCAGCTGCTTTCCGCGGTGGTTCCCACGATCGAGAAGCTGCAGAAGGAGGGGGAACAGGGGCGCAAGAAGCTCACCCAGTGGACGCGCTACACGACGGTCGTGCTGTCCATCATCCAGGCCTACGGCTACGCGGTGTTCCTGTCCAGCATTCCCGGCGCCGTGCGCACCCCCGGCCTGCTGTTCATGTTCACCACCGTCGTTGCGCTCACCGTCGGCGCCGTCTTCGTCATGTGGCTGGGAGAGCAGATTACCGAACACGGCATCGGCAACGGCATGTCGCTGCTGATCTTCTTCTCCATCATCGAGGGATTCCCGGCGGCGATCGGCCGGACCTGGGAGTCGTTCGTGGTCGGAGAGATCAGCGTGGTCGGCCTCGCGGCGCTGGGTGCCGTGGTCGTGGGGGTGACCGCGGGTGTGGTGGCGATGACCATGGCGTCCCGCAAGATCCCGGTTCAGATACCACGCAAGGTGATGGGGCGCGGGCGCATCCGCGAAGGCCAGAAGAGCTTCGTGCCGCTGCGCGTGAACTCGGCCGGCGTCATGCCGATCATCTTCGCACAGTCGTTCATCATCGTGCCGGGCACGCTCGCGGCCTTCTCGAGCGCCGGCTTTCTGCGCGAGATCTCGGACCTCTTCCAGCCGGGGAGCTGGCTCTACTACGGGAGCTACTCGCTCCTGATCCTCTTCTTCACCTACTTCTACACCGCCATCATCTTCAATCCCGTGGATCTGGCGGAGAACCTGAAGAAGCAGGGGGCCTTCATCCCCGGGGTCAAGCCGGGCGCGCGCACCGCCGAGTACATCGACAGAATCCTGACCCGCATCACTCTTCCGGGCTCGATCTACCTTGCCATCATCGCGCTGCTGCCCTTCTGGATCCTCGACTGGTTCA
>VYDD01000002.1 GCA_009843625.1 Gammaproteobacteria bacterium
GGGCATGAGCGGCCTCGCCCTGGGCCGCGAGCTGGTCCGGAAGGGGCGCGAATGCGTCGTGCTGGAAGCCGAAGGCCGTCCAGGGGGAATCGTGAGCAGCAAGCGCGTGGACGGGCTGCTCCTCGAGAACGGCCCCCAGCGGGCCCGCCTCACCGCGCCGTTCGCAGCTCTGGTGGACGAGTTGGGTCTGGGCGGATCGCTCATCCTGGCGCCCCGGGACCTCGACTTCTTCATCTACAGGGGCGACAGGCTTCGCCGCGTGCCCCTTTCCGTACATGGCCTCCTGGGATCCGATGCCGTGAGCTGGCGCGGCAAGCTTCGCGCGTTGCTCGAGCCGCTGACCCCCGGCGCCCGCGACGACGAGCGCGTTGCCGACTTTTTTTTTCGCAAGCTGGGGCGCGAGCTGTACGAACATGTCGTGGGTCCACTCTATGGAGGTCTCTACGGGACCGACCCCGGGGACATGGTCGTGGGACTGTCGCTGGGCGGACTGTTGCGCGATATGGGGATCGGGCGGAGCCTGCTGGTCTCCCGCCTCTTCCGCCGCGCCCCGCGCGCGCCCCGCATCTGCTCCTTCGCCGACGGGATGGAGAGCCTGCCCGGCGCCCTTGCCCTTGTCCTCGGTGACCGGGTGCGCCTGAACGCCCCGGTGCGCGCAATCGAACCACAAGCGCGCGGCTGGTCGGTCGTGCTGGACGACGAGACGCTGCCGGCGGAGCAGGTGGTGTTCGCGACTCCGGCGCCGGTGGCGGCCCGGCTGCTCCGCGGGATCGCACCGGACGCGTCCACCCGCATCGGCGGCCTCCGCTACAATCAGCTCGCGGTCGTGCACCTGCGCGCCGACACCCACCTTCGGGGGATCGGCTTCCAGGTGTCGCTGGCGGAGCCGCGCGCGCTGCGCGGCGTGACCTTCAGCCACTGCCTGTTCGGCGGGGAAGGGGGGCGACCGGACCGCAACGGGGTGTACACCGCCTATCTTGCCCATCCGGCCCAGCCGCGTGGCGCGCCATCCGGCTCGATGGGCAACTCCGCCGCCGCGCGCGGGAGGTTGATGGAAGCCCGCACGAACGAGGCGCTGGGCGTCCGGGCCGCCTCCGAATTCGAGCGCTGCACCGGGTACGGCGCCGAGCCACTGGGAGTCGCGCGTCCGTCCATGCCCGCATGGGATACGTCGTGGTCGGCCCTCGCGGGGGTCCGGCTGCCGCCGGGGCTCCACGTCACTGCCAACTGGGAGAGCCGCCCGGGCCTGACGGGACGATTTGCGCGGGCCCGAGCGCTGGCCGCGAGCCTTGACCGGGACCGGCGGTAGGCGCGCCATCGCCCCAGAACCGCTGCGCGGCCGGTGCCTCCGAGTTGGCCTGTTTCCGCATCGTTACAGACAGGCAGTCACACCGTGCCTGCATCGTTACAGAACGGGCGCCGGACCTCATTGACCCGGGTGCGGCCTCGGAACGAACTTCGTTGCGGATCCGGGCGCCACCGACGACAGGGATTCCTGCTGGTGGCTGCTAACCCGTTGAAAAACCGGATGATAGCACACTCCGGGCTACGTCGTTGCGAGGAGGTGGGACACCTTGGTACCCTTTGCCGCAGTACTGGCGATCGCGCTTCAGGCCGTTCCCGGTGGCGAGACCAACGGAGAGGCAGCCGAGGAACCCGCCAGCGGGCAGCAGCCGCCGGTGCTGACACCTGCCGTCTCGTTCTCCGTGGAGCACCGGACCCGCTACGAGCACCTGAACAACCAGTTCCGGGCCGGCCGGGGCGGCGATGACCGGCTGCTCGTCTTCCGCACCCTGGCGGCGGTGGAACTGGACGCTGGCCGATTCCGGGTGAGCACGGAATTCCAGGACGCGCGCACGGAGCTGGCGGACGCGGAGACGCCGCTGTCGACCAGCATCGTCAACCCCGTGGACCTGCTGCAGGCCTATGTGGAGGTACCGGTCGGCAACCTCCTCGCGGAAGGGAGCAGCAGCGTGCTGCGGGGCGGGCGCGTCACCATGGACATCGGCAGCCGCCGCCTGATCGCGCGCGACAACTTCACCAACGTCTCGTACGCCTTTACCGGCGTCGACTGGCAGTGGACGGGTCCCGACGACAGCAGACTGCGCACGTTCTTCACCTTCCCGGTGCAGCGCCAGGTGTCCGGGGACATCCTTGAGAATCGGCCCAAGTTCGATACCGAGTCCGGCAACGTGCGGTTCTGGGGCGTCCACTACTCGCCGGCCGAGCTTCCCTGGGGTGACGAGGGCGAGTTCTACTACTTCGGCCTCGACGAAAGCGACAGCCCGGGACGGCGTACCGCCGACCGCGACTTCCACACGCTCGGCGCGCGACTCTATCGTTCTGCGGCTGAGGCCAGCTTCGACTACCAGTTCGAGTCGATCTTCCAGTTGGGCCGATCCCGCATGTCGAAGTCGGCGACGACGGACCTGGATCACCGCGCCCGGTATTTCCACATCGAGGCGGGCTATACCTTCGCGGCTCCCGGTGCTCCGCGGCTCAAGCTGCAATACGACTACGCGAGCGGGGACAAGGATCCCACGGACGGGCAGAACAACCGCTTCAGCGGCCTGTTCGGCTCCCGCAGCGGCGACTTCGGGCCCAGCGGCATCTACGGGCTCGTTCCCCGGACCAACATCAGCTCGCCCGGTGCGCACCTGAGCCTCACGCCGGGCGGCGGCGTGGAGACGTTCGTGGCCTTGCGCGCCTACTGGCTGGCCACGGTCAGCGACGCCTGGCTGGTCGCGGACATCTCGAGTCCCGCGGGCCAGCCGCAAAGCCACATCGGCAACCAGGTGGAGTTCCGGGTGCGCTGGGACGTGCGGCCGGGCCGCCTCCGGTTCCAGGCCGGGGGAGCACACCTGTTCGCGGGAGATCTGCCCGCGAGCGCGGACAAGAGCGACCCCACCTTCTTCTACGCGCAGACGACAGTCTCGTTCTGACGTCGCGCCCGTCGTTCGGGCGTCGCGCGAGCCCGGGAACTCGCTTGTGGACCCGTCTCGCGCCACCTACGTTGACCCTGTCCGACAGGCTCACCAACGCTATGCCCGGGAGGCACTCCATGAAGCTCACACGACGCGACGCGATCAAGGTATCGGGGACGGCCGTCGCCGGCCTTTCCATGGGGGTGGTGAAGCCGGACCGGGTGCTTGCGCAGGAAGCGCAGGAGTTCCCGGATCGGCTGGTGGAGGGCGAGATCCGCACGCGCGCCGATCTGCCGCTGAATGCCGACGGCTCCGCCCCTGAGCATCCCCCGGGATCCGCCGGCCCCATCGACGGCGTCATCTACCGCTATACCGGGGGCGAGGCGCCCGACACCGACCTCGACTACCGCACCGCGAGCATACGCATCGCCGCGAGCCGGCTGTCCCGGCTGCACGGCACCCTGCGCTACGACGACCTGGCGGACCTGCCCCGGCACTCCATGGTGACGCTGCTCCAGTGCGGCGCGCCCCGGCCCACCGGCATCGCCAAGTGGACCGGCGTCCGTTTCAACGACGTCCTGGACATGATCGGCCTGGCGCCCACGGCGCACTACTGCCGCATCATCTCGCACGACGGCTACTACACGGACGAGGAAGTCCCCACCATGCGTCATCGCCAGACGATGCTCGTATGGATGCTCAACGACGAGCCGCTGCCCCCCGTGAACGGCGCTCCGTTCCGTATTGTGATCCCGTTCCGCTACGGTGGCCGCAGCGTGAAGGCCGTCCAGGAGATCACCTTCGGTTCGCCGTCGCTGCCGTTCCGCGAGGTGCCGACACGGGGAGCCTGACGCGACACGGATCGGCATCGGCGTCTCCTGCCGAAACGCCGCATGTCGCACGCCGGTGAAGGAAGGGGCAATCGGCATCGCATCGTGTCCTTCCTGGTCCACGCGGCCGGGGCTGGCGCGTTGCTCACGGTTTGCTATGTTGCGTCCCGGACCGATCATCAGGACGTGTACGACACCTCCTGAGCCGGGTGCGACGGTTTCAGACATCATCACGCAAGTAACCGGGTTTCCCCTGCAGGGAGAGAGAGGATGAGAATCGACGTGAAGTGGCGACGCGAGGGAGGCGTTGCGATCGCTTCGGTGCTGGGCCGAATCGACAACGCGAGCGCGGACGAGTTCCGGAGTCTTGTCGAGGAGGGCCTGAGCACGGACGACGATTTCCTGATTGTGGACATGGAGAAGGTCGCGTTCATGAGCAGCGCCGGCCTCAGGGCATGCCTGATCCTGGCCAGGAAGGTCGGGCGCGGGAAGTTCGCCCTTTGCTCCCTCACCCAATTGAATCGCGAGGTCGTGGCCATCAGCGGATTCGACCAGTTGATCCCCGTGCACGAGTCACAGGCTGCTGCCATCGACGCGGTCGGCGGCTCCTGACCGCGCGTCTGAACCAACCCGATGAATGTTTTTCACGTTCCAGGGAGAACCAAGCAATGAGCGAACAGAGGGCGATCACCATCAAGCGCTCCGTCGACTTCAACATCGTGGGCGAGAACATTCTCGACATCGCGGATTTCGCGGTCGAGAAATATGAGTTCCGGAACGACACCGATCTGGCCCCGGAGGTGCGCAAGGCCGCGACCGAGGCGATCCGCGCGGCTCTCTGGGCGCGAGTCGAAGAACTGAAGCTCAAGCGCAAGCAGATTCTGGCCGGCATGTTCGAGTTGGCCGACGAAACCGCAAAGCGGGTCGTGGAGGGCGGTTAGACCAGGCCGTCGTCGAGCAATTGCCGGAAGTGGTCGACGATTGACTCTGCCGCGGGGCGGAAGGTCATTCCGAGAGCATCTCTCGCGTGTCGGTTGTCGAACCTCAGCGGGTAGCCGACGTTGCGCCTCACCACGGCCTGCGGGATTCGCTGCCGGGGCGCGAGCATCAGCGCAACCACTCTGGGCACGGTCTTGCGCGGGAATGGATAGCCGTCGCCGAAGTGACTGCGCAGAATCGAAGCGATTTCGATCAGGCTCAGCGTCTCACTGACCAGAATGTGACGGCCTCGGGCCTCCGGGATTAATCCGGCGCGCAGGTGACCCTCCGCGACATCGCGCACATCCACGACGGCGTATTGGAGCTCGGGGGCGCCGAAGCGATAGTAGCCGTTCCCGAGGTCGCGCATGATCAGGACGCCCTCGGCGCTCGTGCTGCGGCCAAGGCCCGGGCCGAGAACGAGGCCGGGGTTCACGGCTACCAGATCCCACCGGTCCTGTCCGTCCGCCATTTCCCATGCCAGCCGCTCCGCCAGCGTCTTGGAGTAGGAATAGGGCTGGTGGTGCACATTGCTGGTTGTGTTCCAATGGCTCTCGTCGAATCGGTCGGCCCCGGTTTCCTCAAGATCCGCCGCGTCGCCGTAGACGGCTACGATGCTGGAGGTGAACACCACTCGCCGGACTGAGGGAGTCCGGTTCGCGGCTTCCAGGACGTGGCGGGTGCCGCGGACAGCCGGCTGCACAAGGTCGCCTTCGGGATCCACCACGTCCCGCACGATCAGCGGCGAAGCCGTGTGGAAGACGATGCGGCAGCCCGCCATCGCGCGGTCGAACCCGCCAGCGTCAAGGAGATCGGCGTCAAACAGGCTCAGCTTTCCGGGACGGCGCCGCGCGGCCGCTCTCAGGTGGCCGGTCCTGGCCGGATCCCCCGTGTCGCGCACCGTCGCGTGGACGTCGAAGCCGCGTTCGAGCAGCCTCCTGACCAGCCAGGACGCGACGTAGCCGTTTCCGCCCGTGACGAGAACCGGGCGGCGACGCGGGACGGTTACCTGGGTCGACATGTTCGGAACATACAGAACCGAGGCCCGACGCAGCAGGATCGGTTGCCTTCTACGAAGCCCGGGCCGCCTGTCGGTTGTCGACCCGCGCTGCGACATTATCTTGTGGTTTTGCGACAATCCGCGCGATCTTCGTATGCGGGGCCAGCGAGACGTGCGATACATCGCGGGAGGCGGGAGCCACGATGCACTCAGACAGGGACAGGTCGAAGGAACCCGTCGCCGTCGTCGGATACGCCTACCGGATGCCGGGGGGCATCCGCAGCGATGACGACTTCTGGGATCTCCTGAGCAGGCGCGAGATCGTCCGGGAGCCGGTCACCGACCGGTATGGCCGGGGCTACCAGCCGATCGGCGGATTCTCGGGTCCGGGACGGTTCGGGAGCGCGTACGAGGGCCTGATACGCGACGAGGGGGAGCAGCGGATGGATCGCAGCCTCTTCGGGGTGTCGCGCAATGAAATGGCGTACATGGATCCTCAGATCCGGATGTTGCTTGGCTGCGCCTGGGAGAGTTGCGAGCACGCCGGGTGGGACCTCAAGGGACTCCGCAACAGCTCCACGGGAGTCTTCATCGGGGCACAGGTCGCATCGACGGCCAACTGGCGGGCGCTGTACGGCACCAACGAGTTCTCCATTCTGAGCATCGACGCCTCGATGCTCGCGAACCGCATCTCCTACCACCTCAACCTCATGGGACCTTCCGTGGCGTGCTCCACGGCTTGCTCGGCGTCCCTGACCGCGTTGCACACGGCGATGAACGCGATTCGGCAGGGCGACTGTGACCGGGCTCTGGTGGGCGCTGCGACCTATCTCGGATCGGCCCGCTGCAGCGCTTCCTTCAACGCTCTCGGTGTCATCAGTCCCGACGGCAGGTGTCACTCCTTCGATGCCGACGCCAACGGATACATGCGCGCCGAAGGAGCGTTCATCTTCGCGGTCAAGCCGCTGGAAGCGGCGGAACGGGACGGCGACCACATCTTTGCGGTAGTCGCTGCCACGGCGGTCAACACCGCAGGGACCGCGGACGACGCGGTCGGCTTGGCCCAGGGGCGCTACATCACCGCGCCGACCCGTCATTCGCAGGTCGAATTGATGCGTACGGCCTGTGAGCGCGCAGGGCTGGGCCCTGAGGACTTCGACTATATCGAAGCGCACGCCACCGGCACGGTGGTGGGCGACCGCATCGAGGGGAACGCCATCGCCGAAGCCTTCGGTGGGGTTGAGCGCGAGGTTCCGCTGCGTGTCGCCAGCGTGAAGAGCAACGTGGGGCACCTTGAGGCCGCGGCGTTCAGCTGCGCGCTGCTGAAGGTCGTCCTGATGATGCAGCGACGTACCTTTGCGCCCATTTCGCGGAACTTCCTGGCACCGAATCTGGAGATCGACTTCGACAGCTGCCCGATGCAGGTGCAGACGGCATGCGAGCCATTCCCGGACCGTCCGGTCGTAGTCGGGATCAATTCCTTCGGCTTCGGCGGCGCCAACGGACATTGTGTGGTCAGGGAATACCGGCGGGCGCAGCGCGCGGTGTGGTCGGTGCCTCTGGCTCCCGGCGCGGGCTACATGATCCCCTTGTCGGCGCGTACGGCAAACGCCCTGGTTCACAGCGCGCGCAGTATGCGCGAGCTCCTCGACAAGTCGCAAGCCGATCTCTACACGCTGGCGGGCAATCTCGGACGACGCCGGAGCCACCTGGCGGCACGTACCGCGTTCGCCGTTCGCGACCGCGACCAGCTTGCCGAGGCGTTGGACGCCTTTGCGGAGGACCCATCCCCGGCCACCACCGTGGAAGAAGGGGACCGCCGGGTCGCCATGGTCTTCTCGGGGCAGGGTACCCAATGGGCGGGATGCGGGCGAGCACTCTACGACGCCGACCCTGTCTTCCGGCGGGTGGTCGACGCCATTGAGGAGGAGTGGCGGAAGCACTCCGCCTCCTCCCTGCGCGACGCCTGTTTCTTCGCAAGCCAGGAGGAATTGAACGAGGTCCGGTTGGCCCAGCCCGCGATCTTCATGCTGCAGTGCGCCCTGGTGGAGCTGTTGTCGACCTGGGGCGTACACCCCGACTGCGTCGTCGGGCACAGCTCGGGAGAGGTGGCCGCCGCCTACGCCAGCGGGGCGCTTACCCTTGCCGAGGCCACGCATCTGGTCTACCACCGCGCCACCCTGCAGCAGCGCGTGGCCGGCTCGGGTCGGATGCTGGCGATCGGACTCGACCGGCCGGGCGTGGAGGACCTTCTGGGCGAGATCGGCGTCTCGTTCGGTTCCGGCAACCATGGACCCGCCCAGGTTGGAATCGCCTGCGAGAATTCGCCTGCCAACACTGTCATCTGCGGCAGGCAGCCTGCGCTCGAGCCCGTCATGGCCGAACTCGACCGCCGCGACCTTCAGAATCGACTGATTCCCGGCAACATCGCCTTTCATTCGCCGGCGATGGACCCTCTCCACGACGATGTCATGACGTCGCTCTCCTTCCTGGATGAGTGCGCGTTCGACTCCGATGTGCCACTTGTGTCCTCGGTCACCGGCAGGGCAACGCAGTGCCTGGACGCCGCGTACTGGTGGTCCAACATCCGGGAGCCGGTCCGCTTCGCTGCCGCCATGGAGACGGTGCGCCGGGACTACCGTCCGGACATCGTTCTGGAGATCGCTCCCCACGGTGCCCTGCAGCCGCTCATTCAGCAGTGCCTGGAAGGTGGCGCCGCAGCCTCGGCCCCGGCCTGCGTCCCGACGCTGATGAAGGACGAGGATGTCTGCATGGGCTTCCAGGAAGCGCTCGGCGCGCTCTACAAGGCCGGCGTCGCGCTCGATTTCGCGTCCCAGTATCCGCGTCCCAGACCCGTCCCCCATCTTCTCCCCGGGCATCCTCAGGAACAGACGACCACTCACGACGACCTGGTCGACGACGAGATGTTTGTCCACCGCGGCGAGTACTCCCACGGCCCGCTCGTCGGCCACAGGGTCGCGTGCGACCACATGCTCTTCGAGGCTCGTCTCTCCGAGCGGGATTTTCCGTGGCTGACCGACCATCGGGTGCATCGGGCGCCGATCATCCCGGCCGCCGGCTACATCGAGTTGATTCTGCAGGCCTTCGCTGGCAGTCCGGTGCACATCGAAGAGATGGAGTTCCTGCAGCACACACCCGTCGGCCGGACGCCGGTGAGACTGCAGACAGCCCTCTTCCCGGTGCCCGACGCCCCGGACCAGTTCACCTTCACCATCTCCACCCGCTCTTTCGAGAACGACGACGAAGGCACGCTGCACTGCCGTGGCAGGGTTCGCCGGGTAGATGAAGACCACGCCGTCGACACCCTTCCGACGCTGCAGGAGGTCCTGGCGTCCGACTTCGATCCTTCGCCCCTCGCGACCGGGGAAGACTTCTATGACCAGATCGAAGCAGTCGTGGGGGACGCCTTCGAGTTCGGACCGCATTTCCGCAGCATCCGGCAGATCGAAATGGACTCTGGCTCGACGGATCTGCTGCTGGAGATCGAGGTCGACGAGGAGTTGTGGGCGTCCGGCCGGGAAGAGGGCTATGTCCTGTACCCCCCGCTGACGGACGGCGGGCTGCAGATCTTCCTGCGCTACCTGATGCGCCTGCCGGACTTCTTTTCCATGCCGCAACGCGCGTGCGACATCACCTTCCTGCGCCCGCCCACGGGGCCACGCATCAGCTGCTTCCTGGTCGACACCGGCGACTGGTTCGACGTGGATGAGCGCGGCCAGTACAACAAGCCGCTCGGCGAACTCTACATCGGCCGCCTCAGCTTCTACGATCACGCCACCGGGCAATTGATCGCCCACATCGGAGAATATCATTCATTCAACAGCAACCCCCGCTGGAGCGATGTCCCGGACAGCAAGCACCTCATCCGGTGGCAGCCCAAGTTCCTGGCGGCACGGCCTCCTGTCAGCGACGCGCTCCGGGGCGACGAGGTCGATCCCGCCGACTTGATCGCGGCCCTCGAAGAAGGCGCCCTCGGCCACCGGTACGCCTGCCATGTAATCGAGATCGCGGGCCGCCGCGAGCCCGCCGAGGCGATTCTGAACCGGTGTCTGGGACGCCTGTCCTGCCCGGACGCCCAGACCGAGTATTGGCTCCTCGGCGCGGACGAGGAGTACACCCGCGCGCTCTACGACGCCTTCAACCACCACGACGCCGCAATTCGGTTCGACTCGCTCGATCCGTGCTCCGCCGAGGCCCGGGAACTCGAGATGGATTCGGGGCTGTTGCGGCCCGCCGCCGCCGAGCTCGTGCTCCTGCACGCGGAAGCCTGCGGTTTTGGGACCGCGCAGTGGACGCTCGTTCATCGGCTCATGGTCGCCGGCGGTCTTGCGCTCGTCTGCCACGGCGAAGGGGATCCAGTCGAGGCCGGCGCCGGCTGGTCAACGATCTACGCGGGGTCACGCACGACGTTGCTGCAGGCCCCCCACGGCCTTGTCGACCTGGCGAAGGGAACCGGTGCCGGTGCCGGAAGTGCGGCCGCGGATGGTCGCGAAGCCGGGCGGGCGGCCGCCACTCCGGGTTCCCGCTGGGTTATCGGCGAACCGGGCAGCCTCGCGGCGAACTGGCTCGACCTCCTCGACTAGCCGGCAGTGCACCGCGTTCCCGGGTCGACTATCGAGGCAACCGATTCCAGCTGGCTGGACGAATCGCCGGGAGCGGCCGATCTGGAAGCGATCGACTTCTTTGTCGGCCCGGATCCGATAGACCCCACGGGCGAGCGTGCCATCTGGGAATTCGTGGCGTTTCTTCAGGCCCTGGCCCCGTATCGGCTGGAGAGCGCGACCCGTGACTGCCGTCTGACGGTGGTGACGCGCGGCGCGGTCTGCGGCGTGGACGATCCGCGCGGCAGCGCGCTCTGGGGAGCGGTGCGCAGTATCGCCCTGGAACTCCTCGCCGAAGACACCCGGATCGACTTCAGGCTTGTGGACATCGGCTCGGAGGATGACCTGGAGGTCCTGGCCCGCCTCGCCCGGTGCGATCTGCGCGAGCGCGAACTGGCGATCAGAGAGGGGCGCCCATGGGTCCCGCGCATCGTCAGCGTGCGGCAGCGCGCCCCGCTCGTGCCAGATGGTGACGAACCGCCGTACCGGCTTCGCCTGGACAATCCCGGCCAGGTGAGCGGGCTCCAGATGACTACGTACGCGCTTCCGCCGCTGGGGCCGTCGGATGTGGAAGTCGAGGTCGGCGCTGCCGCGCTCAACTTTCGCGACGTCATGGTCACGCTCGGGCTTCTGCCGGCCATGGCCTACGAGCGCTCGGCGCTGGGGCGGGAAGTCGGCATCGAGGCCAGCGGGGTGGTCCGGCGCGCAGGCTCCGGGGTCAAGCGCCTGAAGGTCGGGGACGAGGTGGCGGTTACGGTGGGCGGCTGCGTCGCGAACCGCGTCGTGGTGAACGAGCACCTCGCCTTCCTCAAGCCACCCGCACTGGGCATGGAGGAGGCCGCCTCGGCGCTCTCCGTCTATGTGACCGCCTATTACTCGCTGATTCACCTCGCCCGTCTGAGGAAGGGCCAGCGAGTCCTCATCCATTCGGCGATGGGGGGCGTCGGCCAGGCTGCAATCGCCCTGGCCAGGCACGTCGGGGCGGAGATCTACGCCACCGCCGGGAACGAGAGCAAACGTAGCCGGTTGATCGAGATGGGCGTGTGCGGAGCGTTCGATTCGCACAACCGCCAGTGGTATGACGATCTCATGGAGGCCACGGGAGGCGAAGGCGTCGATGTCGTATTGAATTCGCTCGCCGGCCACAACATCGCGCTCTGCCTCGAGTCGCTGCGTCCTTCCGGCTGGCACTGCGAGATCGGCAAGGTCGACATCTACACCGACAACTCGCTCAGCATGCGCGTTTTCCGCAAGAAATCTGCGCTTCGCCGCGATCGATGTGGACCGTCTGATGCTCGACGACCCGGTACTGTCGCACGTGCTCTCCCAGGCCTGCGTCGACCTCATGGGCGAGGGCGCGGTCGCGCCTCCCGCGTTGACGTCTTTCCCCTATCGGGATTACGCGAAGGCGCTTCGGCTGATGACGACCGGCCAGCATGAGGGCAAGCTGGTTCTTCAGGCTCCGACCGACCCCGCGGACCGGGGATTCGGCATCACGGACACCCGTCCCTTCCTGGATCCCGACGCAACCTATCTGGTCACTGGTGGCCTGGGTGGCTTCGGTCTCCGCTTCGTGCCCTACCTGATCGCCGCCGGAGCGCGCCATCTGACCCTCATGGACCGCGATCCCGCGCGGCGCCGCGACGTCGAGTGGATCCGCCAGATCACGACGCTGTCCAAGATGGCCCACGACTACGAGATCGACATCGTGCCGGGGGACGTTAGGAACGCGGCGGATGTTCACCGCTGTATCGCGGGCCTGGAGCGACCCCTCAAGGGCGTGTTCCACCTCGCTGGAACGCTGGAGGACCGGTCTTTCCTGGACACGTCGCCCGATTCGCTGGCAAGGGTGTTTGCGCCCAAGGCCATGGGCGCGCTCAACCTTCATCATGCCACCATCGACCGGGATCTCGACTACTTCGTGCTGTTCTCCTCGATTGCCTCGACCTTCGGCAACCTGGGGCAGATCAACTACAGCGGCGCCAGCAGCTTCCTCGACGGGCTGGCCGCCTGGCGCCGCCGACGCGGTCTCCCCGCCCTCTCCTACAACCTGGGTCCGGTCACCGAGGTCGGGATGGCGGCGCGCA
>VYDD01000376.1:0-5787 GCA_009843625.1 Gammaproteobacteria bacterium
GAATGAACGTGGTCTCGCGCAACGACCCGGTGCACGTCATGCTCCGCTCGCTCCGCAAGGGCCGTGTCGTCGTGCTGCTCGCCGACCAGAACGCCCACGCGCGCGGCCTGCCGGTGGACTTCTTCGGAGAGCCGGCCTCGACCGCCCGTGGCGCGGCCCTGCTCTCGCTGCGCAGCGGCGCACCCCTGGTGCTGGGCGTCGCCCTCCATCACCCCGCGGCCCCCGTTCCCCATCATCTCGTTCTGGAACAGGTCTCGATTTCACCGAGCGGTGTGCCGGCCCGCGACGTCGAAGCGCTGACGCGCGCGCACGTCGCCGCGCTCGAGCGCTGGGTGCGGCGCTATCCGGGCCAGTATCTCTGGCAACACCGGCGGTGGTCCCGCCCGCGAGTCTCCGGCCGGCCGCCGGAACCGTCCCCGCGCGGTCAGGTATAAGCGCCAGCCTGTTTGTTCCCACCGTCCGCGGTTCTGTTCGGCACCGATCTTGCACCGCCGAGAGGACGTTCCGCGACGTCACGGAGTCCAGCTTGGTCTATATCTGCATACCCGCCCGCAACGAAGAGAACACCATCGGCGTGCTTCTCTGGAAGATCCGTCAGGTCATGGCCGGCTTCGGCCGCGACTACGAGATTCTCGTTATCGACTACTGCTCCAGCGACGATACGCGCTCGCTGCTGGCGAGCTATCGGCGCGTTGTTCCGCTGGAGATCCTGTACGGCAAGAAGCGATTGGGGTATGCGGGGGCGACGGAAGAGCTGCTGCGCCACGCCGCGCGCCGGGCCGAGTATCCGAAGCGGGATGTGGCCGTGACCCTTCAGGCCGATTTCAGCGACGACCCCGCGGGCATCGTACCCCTCCTGAAGACCATCGAAGGGGGTGCGGATGTCGTGAGCGTGGCCTACGCCGGGGAGCCGCCCGGACTGACCCGGTCCGCCCGCCTTACCCGCTGGGTCGGGCGCCACTGGCTGCGAAGGGCGCTCCGCTCGGCGCCGGTGTCGGATCCGTTCGGGGGCTTCCGGGCATATCGCATCGTGGTCCTCCGCAAGATGTTTGGCGAAGCCGGAGAGGAGGGGCTGGGGCTCGGAGAGGGCTGGGCCGGCAACCTGGAGCTGCTCGGGCGTGCGCTTCCCCATGCCCGCGCGGTCGCCGAGGCCGTGGTCGAGGCGCCCCGCAACCGGCGGGTGCGGGGTTCGCGTTTCAGGGCGTGGCGCACGCTGAGGGGCCTGGGCCGCGCGCGCGGACGGATCACCTTTGCCGCGGCGCAGGGATCATGAGGCGTCCGTTCGTTCTCGTCGCGTTCGCGCTGGGGTTTGCCGCGATTTCGCCCGCCGGCGCCCGCGCGCAGGCGCAGGCCCCCTGGATGAGGCCGGCGGAACCCCTGGCGGCTCCCGTGCCGTTCGAAGTGGGCGAGCTCCTGGAATACAAGGTCAAGCTGGGGATCCTCAACGCCGGCGAAGGGTCGCTGGAGGTCGCCGCCATCGAATCGGTGCGGGGAACCCCGGCCTACCGCGCAGTCATGCGGATCGACGGCGGCGTGCTGTTCGCGCGCGTGCGCGACGTTTTCCAGACCTGGTTCGACACCCGCACGCTGACCAGCCTCCGCTTCATCCAGGACCAGAACGAAGTCGGATCGAAGCGCTATCGGCACTACGAGATGTTCCCGGAGCGCGGGGTCTGGGAACGCAGGGACGACGAGGAGGTGGGCGACCTGCCCACATCGCTGCCCCTCGACGACATCTCCTTCGTCTACTTCATCCGCACCCTGCCGCTGGAGGTGGGCGACGTCTACACCTTCAACAGGTACTTCAAGGACACGGGCAACCCGGTCGTCATACGGGTGCTGCGCAAGGAGGAGAAGGAGGTCCCCGCGGGCATCTTCAAGACCATCGTGGTGCAGCCGATCATCCGCACCCGGGGCCTCTTCGGGCAGGGCGGCAGGGCCGAACTGTACTTCAGCGACGACGAACGCCGGGCGCTCGTGTACATGAGGTCGAGCATCCCGATCGTCGGCAGCCTCACCCTGCACCTCACCAACCCGCCCGCCTGGCAACCCCAGCCCGGCGACACCACGGGCGTGACGCCGCCGTAGCACCACTCCCGTTTGTTGCGGCCGCGCCACCGTATTACACTCGTAATACGCGGGCACGGCCGGCCTCCGTGGTCCGGCCCGATCCTCGCTCGCGAGGGTCCTTCGTTCGGTCGGGAGCGATGATCTGAATGGCAACTCGGACGGTGCGTCTCGGACGGGAAGGGGAGACGACCCTGGCCGATCTGCGGGACCGGACCGGCCTGTCCATTTCGGAGGTGATCCGGCAGGCGCTGCGCACCCTGGCGGCGGAGCTGGACAGGGAAGCCGCCTCGCGCCCGTACGATGTCTTCCGGAAGATCCCCCTGCCGCGGTCGGGCGGGTATGCTCTGGCGCCGTCCTTGCGGGCGAAGCAGGCGGTGGTGCTCGTGATCCGGCGGAGGCACGCATCGTGATTCTGGTCGATACCGGACCGCTGGTGGCCCTCTTCACTCCCGCCGATGACTACCACCGTCACTGCGTCGCGATTCTGGAGTCGCTGAACGAGGAGCTGGTGACCACGGCGCCGGTGCTGACGGAGGCGTTCCATCTGCTGCGCCCGGGGAGTCAGGGTCCGCCCAGGCTCATGGAGTTCGTGCGGCAGGGCGGGCTCCGGGTTCTGCCGATGGACGACGAGTGCCTGCTGCGCGGCTTCCAGCTCATGGACCGGTACGCGGACATGGCGATGGACTTTGCCGACGCCTCCATCGTGGCCACGGCGGAGGGCCACAGGATCCACAGGGTGTTCACCCTGGACAGACGGCGCTTCGCGTCCTACCGCGTGAAGCGCGGCCACCGGCGCGTCCCTCTTTCGTTCGCGGAGCCACCCGGATAAGCCCGGCAGTGTCGGAGAAGCCGCCAACGGGGCGCCGGCTCCGGCTGGAGACGCCCGAGCACGTCCGGCTGGACTACGAGCTGGCCGACGTGGGCTCGCGGCTGGCTGCTCTGCTGATCGACATGGCGATCATCGTGGGCGGCCTGGTCCTGCTCGCGATGGCCGCCGCGCTGCTGCGGCGGGGCGGATTGTCCCTGGGCGAGAGTCTGGCGGCGAGCGTCCTGGTGCTCGGTTTCTTCGTGCTGCAATGGGGATACTTCCTGTTGTTCGAGCTGTTGCGCGACGGCCAGACGCCCGGAAAGCGCGCCCTCCGCCTGCGGGTGCTCCACTCGAGCGGCCAGCCCCTCTCGGTGCGCGGCTCGGTAATCCGCAACGTGCTGCGCATCGTCGACTTCCAGCCGGCGGTGACGGGTGTGCTGGGTGGGGGAGTGATCATGCTCACCGGCAGGTCCCAGCGACTGGGCGACCTGGCCGCCGACACCATCGTGGTGCGCGACGGTGGCGCGGACGAAGTGGCCTGGCCCGAGGCCTCACCCGCCCCGGCGGCGGGCCGACCCCTGCTCTCGGCCGAGCAGTTCGAGCTCCTGACCAACTATCGCCGCCGGCGCGCGGACCTGGCGCCCGAGGCGATGCGCTCGGTCGCGAGCGCGGTCCTGCAGGCCATCCGTCCGGCCGTCGAGGGCCATTCCCTCCTCGGAACGGTGTCGGCCGACGAGTTCCTGGTGCGGCTGCACGACGAGGAGGAGCCGCGCCGGGCGGCGGCGGGCGGTGTGTGGGGACTGCAGGCGGCCGCTCTGGTGCGGGAGCAGCGGCAGGAATGGGCCAGGTACGGCGAACTCCTGCGCGAGAGTCGCAGGGGCGGACTCGCGCGCCTTCCCGAAACGGAGCTGAGGACCTTCGGGCGTCTGTATCGCGGGATGACCGCGGACCTGGCGCGCGCCCGCACCTACGGCGCCTCCGCGTCGGTGCTGCGCAGCCTGGAACGCTGGGCCGGGGCCGGCCACAATCTCCTCTACCGGGTGACCGGGGAGTCCATCGTGTCGGTGCGCCGCTGGATGACATCCGGTTTCCCGAAGGCGGTGAGGACGTACCACCGGCCCATCCTGCTTGCGGTCCTGCTGCTCTTCGGTCCCATGGGCATCTCGTACGGCCTCGTGCGATCGAATCCGGTCCTGGCCCGCTACATGACCTCGTCGGCCATGCTGGAGCGCGCGGAGTCGACCCCGGCGGGAGACATCGACGCCGAATACGTCGACATCCCGGGCACGCTCATGCCGCTGGCCTCCACGAGTCTCATCACCAACAACGTGCAGGTTGCCCTGCTGGCTTTCGCCGGCGGGGTTCTGGCGGGATCGCTGACCGTGCTGCTGCTGGTCTTCAACGGCGTGCACCTGGGCACCGTGCTGGGGCTGTACGCGAACGAGGAGCTGCTCGGCGTCATTCTCGCGTTCGTCTTCCCGCACGGCTTCATGGAACTCACCGCCATCTGCCTGGCGGGCGGCGCCGGGCTCTGGCTCGGATCCGCGGTCCTGGCGCCGGGTCGCCGCACGCGCCGGGCGGCGCTGCAGGCGCGAGCCCGGGAAGCGCTCTCGCTACTGGCGGGCGTGGTCGGACTGCTCGTGATCGCGGGGGTCGTCGAGGGCTTCTATTCGCCGTCGGGCCTGCCGGCGTCCGCGAAGTTCGCGTTCGGTGGAGTGACGGCGGTCTTGCTGGCGGTCTATTTCGCCCTGGGGGGGCGGAAGGAGGCGAATCGGGCGTAGGGATTCTCTACAGCAACCCCCGCTCCTTCACCTCCATGTACTTGTCGAGCGTGGCTGCGAGCGTCTCGGCGGGCGGGACATCGACCACGAGGATCCCGGAACGCCGCATGGCCTGGAGCGCCAGCGCACGCGCCTGCACCAGTTCGGCGGCGGCCGCCCGGCGGAAGGCGTCGCCATCGGTTCCGACCACCTGGCCGGCGGCTTTCTCCAGGCCCGGGTTGCCGATGGTCACGGCGAGCGGGAGGTGCGCGCGCGCGATCCGGCCCAGCGAGCGAACCAGGGCCCGCGACACGGTCTCGTCGATCACGTCGGAGAAGAGCACCACCAGCGAACGCTTGCTGAAGGTTCGCCCCAGCGTCGCCATGGCGAGCGGGTAGTTGGGCTCCACCAGGCGCGTCTCGACCCCGGTGAGCGTCTCGGCGAGCCGGGGAAGGTTCACCCGCCTCGGGGCCGACAGGTGGCGGATGCGGTCGTCGAAGACCATCACACCGAGGCGATCCCCGTAGGCCTGCGCGCGGCTGGCCAGCAGCATGCTCGCGGCCAGGGCGATGTCGGCCCGCTCCCGGTCGAGGATGGTCTCGCGCATGTGACGGCCCGCGTCGATGGCGAGGACGAGGTGCTGTCCGCGCTCCGCCTGGTAGTTGCGCACCAGGAAGTGCCGGCGCCGGGCGGAGGCCTTCCAGTCGATGGTGCGCGGATCGTCCCCCTTCACGTACTCTCGCAGGCTCTCGAATTCGGTGCCCTCCGCGCGCATGCGCGTGCGCCGGGGGCCCATCTCGTGGAGGGGGCGGCGAAGGCTGTGTTTCCTGTCCCGCAGGAAGTCGCGGATGCCCGGCTGTACGCGCACCACGTCGGTGGCCGGAACCGTGACGCGCGTCCACGCGAGCCCGAGCGGGCCCAGCGCGCGCAGATGCATGTCGCCGAGCTCGAGGAAGCCGCGCGCACGCGGCCGCATCCGGTAGGAGCGCGAGACCGATCCCCCGGGGGGCACTGCCAGTCGCACGCCCGCGTTCCAGTCGTCGTCGCTCCGCCGGGCGCCACGGCGCTCGAACCTCGCGTCGATGTCGTCGGTGAACATCACGCGGACGGCGCGCGGAGTGGGGTTGGCGACCGTGACGACTACTTCCC